>JBJOHE010000135.1:0-16761 GCA_046047895.1 Planctomycetota bacterium
TCTGGGCGAGCCGATTCCGCTGGAGCACCGGGTGGCCCTGGCCGCCGTCGGCGAAGAAGAAGATGCCGTCGGCGTTGTCGAAGGCGGTGGGATCCTCCGGCCAGCCCCCTTCGTAGAGTTCTGTGACGAGATTCGGGCAGGATTCGGCCAAACACTTCCGCACGAGCAGGCAGCCGGCCCGGTGCTCGTGCTCCCCCGGCCCGTGGCTCGGCTTGCCCGCCACGAGCACGAGCTTCTTGCGGCCGTCGGTCAGCCGAGTCCGCTTCAGCCGGATGTTCTTGAATTCCACCTTCATCGGCGGCCCGGCGTGAACCTGAAGGGCGAGGATGCCCTGGGCCACCCGCTTGTCGGCCTGCTCGTCGGTTGTCTCCGACATCAACTGGCCGTTGATGAAGTGCTGGAGCTTCGGCCCCTGGGCCACGATCCGGTAGCTGTTCCAGTCGTCCCGCTTGATCACATCCTGGAGCGTGGCCGGGTCGCCGATCGCCTCGCCCTGGGTTCGGGAGCCGTCGGCCGCAATCACGACCCGCTGGCCCCGCTCGCAGAGGATTCCGCGGCCCTGCTCGTCATACAGGATGCCGGAATACTTCGTGCCGGATTCGAAGTCGGCCTGGTATCCCCCCACGACGAAGCCGCCGCGATCGCGGCTGCGATACTGGATGCCGCTGTTGCCCCCGGTGAGCCGGTAGTCGAGTTCGAGGACGAAGTCGTCGACGAGCCCGGCCCGCCAGATCAGAAACGTGTTGCCCTTGGTCGGATTGTCGGGCGTCGTCTGGCCGACGATCGCACCCGCCTCGACCCGCCAGAACTCGGGCTTCCCCTCCCAGCCGGCCAGGGTCTCGCCGTCGAAGATCGGCACGAGACCGTCGTCGGCCCGGGCGAGGCCGAACCAGCAGCCGAGCGCGATGACCGCGGCTTGCGCGATCAGAAAACATGAGGGGCGAGGGTTGCATGCTGGCAGGATCACGCCTGAATCCTCCGGGGCTCTGTGCGGTCCGTCGCACCGGTGGCGGCGGCAGGTCCCAAGTATGCCAGACGCCGTCAGCGGACGGGGGGCAGCCGGGTGGTGTCACGCTGCCGGGGAAACCGGCCGGCCGCGAATGCGTCGGGCTCGAGCCCGAGCATGTCGAGGAGGTCGGCGGTGCCCGCGACGCGGATGCCATGGGTCTTGGCGTCCCGCAGAGCCCGGTCCCGTTCCTTGGATTCGGTCGGCCAATCGGGCGCGATCCGCTCGATGTTCGGGCCGGACGGGCTGCCCAGGTCGACCACGAGGGCCGTTCCGCTCGACACGCCCGCTTCGATGCGGCCGCCAGCCCGGCGAACCAGGTCGGTGAGCCGCTCCCGGTCTGATCGGCCGTCGCCGTCGACGTCGGCGAAACCGACGATCACCACCTCGGGGGCCGTCGTGAGCGACCACAGGCTGGAGGAGACACCGTCTCCGGCGAGGATCGGATCGGCCGTCTTGTCTCGCAGGATCGTCGCCCGGGCCATGGTCGGTCCCTCGATCTCCGTCACCTGCACCACCGCCTTGCGGCTGCCGAACTCCGGCCGCGGGTCGTCGGGATCGAACACGTGCAGCACGAGCCCGGGCCGCAGGCCGGCGGTCGTCCGGCTGGTGAGGAGCACGGTGTTGCTCCGCGGATCGATGTCGACGATCCGGCCGTCGAATCCGTCGATCCGGTCGTCGGATCCAATGGCCTTCGCCACCGCCTGCTGGGTCGCAGGATCCGCCACCCGCAGCGTGGCGAGCAATTCGTTCTGTCCGCTGATCTGCCGCTTGTTGGCTGCCAGCAGGGCAAAGATCTGCTGGAGTCTCGCGAACGCGTCGCCGGCGGCGAAGGGCTCCTGTTGGGCGGCCGACATGTAGTCGATCGCCTTGCCGATCTCGGCCTCGAGCCCGCGGAGCTGCTTGGCATTCTCCTGCGCATCGCCGGCGTCGGCGAGGAGCTTGGCCTTCTCCTCCTCGACCTTGGCCCAGCGAGCGTCGAAATCCTGCTTCTGGCTCGCCTGGGCCGCCTTCGCAGTTTCGGCTTCCTGCTTCCAGTCGGAGAGTTCCTTCTTCAGTCGCTCGGCATCCGCGCCCGACTGCGAGGCCAGCACCTGCTTGTCGCCCTCTGCGGTCTTCACTTTGCCAGAGAGATCGCGGAACTCCTCCCGCAACCAGCCGACGAGATTCATGTAGGACTGCGATTCCTTGTCGAAGCCCGCGAAGTCGCCCTCGAAGAGCGAGGCCAGCCCCGTTTCGATCTCGGCGACCGACGTGTTGGGGGGCACCCCGATCACCGCCCGCATGGCCTCGAGATCCTGCTGTGCCTGCCGCAGGTCATTTGAGGCGGACTGGGCCTGCTTCTCGGCGGCGGCCTGGTCGTCGAGGGCCTTCTGGCGGCCTGAAAAACCGAAGTAGGTGGCCGCGGCCAGGATGAACGTGAGCATCACGAACACGATCAGGGCGATCGTGAGTCCGGACTGCTGCGTGCGGTTGACGGCCATGCGAAAGACACCCAGGGGCGACGCGAGCGTTCAGGGCAAGGAGGCAGACGGAACCCGCCCTCTCGCCAGGAGTTCGACGGTTGCCACCCAGACGATCCACCCACGTGCCGATTATAGGGGTTGTGCCGGTGTCTTCACCGGGGCCGCGCGGCCAGCCGGGCCATCGATCGGACCACGGCTTGTTCCACGGCGGCCGGATCACCGAAGGCGGCCCGAAACGCTTCCAGCCTCTCCGCCGGCGTGTCTTCGTCGAGCGGCTGCCCGGTGCCCAGGTCCCGGAGATAATCGACGAACTCCGACTTGCGGGTTTGAAGGAGATGGTGGCAGACCGCCCAGGCGGTGGCGTAGCAATCGAGGGCCTGATCAGGGCTGCGAAATGCCGCATCGTCGCCCACGATCGCCGCGACGCAGCCCGGCCGGTAGCTCTTGAGAAAGTGGTCGAGCCGTGGCCGATTGACCGCGCCGACCGCCGTCCAGCCCCGGTCGTTCTTCAGGTCTGGGGTCTCGAAATACATGGCAATCCCCTCGCTGACCCAGAGTGGCACCGGGGCCAGTCGCCGGTGCATGCCACTATTGAACGCCAGCTGGTGGGTGGCTTCGTGCACGAGCGTGGCGATCAGGCCCGTGGCAGCCGGGCTGGAGAGGATCTCGAGGCCCACCCGCCCCGACGGTCGGCCGCGATCGGCCGCGAGCAGGTCGCTGCCGGTCAGGTCGAAGGTCGTGACCCGGTTGCTGAGCAGGTTGTAGTAGCCCGCCACGCGGCCGGCCGCCCCGCCCAGGTCACCGGCCGCGTCGGCTTCGTAGGCCCGTTTGTCGGCATAGATCACCACCACGAGCGGCTGCTCCGGATCGGTCAGGTCGAGTCCGGCCCGCCGCCAGTAGTTGCCGAAGGCGTCATGCAGCCGCTCAAAGATTGCGGCGCACCACCGCGCATAGTCCCGGGAGGTGTCGAAGCAGACGATGTAATGCTTCGTGGTCAAAAACCGGAAGCCGACGGGCAGTTCGGCCAGGAGCAGTCGGCCCTGCTCGGCAGCTGTCGGCGGAGGCGGCCCATCCGCCACGGCCGTGCGGCACCGAATGGCATCCGGGGCCAGCAGTTCATACCGGCCGAAGCCGTGTTCGAGCAGCAGGCTGCCGTCCTGGGCCTCGCGGACGACGGTGCCGGTGAGCCGGCGGCCGTCCGCCGTCTCGATCTCCGTCCGCTCGGCCGCGACCGCCAGGCTCCCGATGGCCGCGGCAGACGCCACGAGCGGCAGGAACAGGCCGCTCCAGCCGCCCATTCCGGCAGGCTGGGGAAGAGGGGAGGGGCGGTGAGCGCGTGATCCCGGCAGGACTGGCATCGCTTCGACCACCGGGGCCCGCTACCGTTCCAGGGCTTTCCGGCGGCTGACGGGCCGCCGCACCTCCAGGAGCATCGTCCCGGATGACCGCCCGAATCGCAACGCGAACTTTTCAGTTGGCCGCCGTCTTGGCCACGCTGCTGGCGTCGGGCTGCGCGAGCTGGATGTCGCAATTTGACGCCAAGAAGGCGGCCCAGGAACGGGAGCGATACGGTGCCACCGCCGACTACCGGATCAAGAACTTTCGGGCCGAGGCTGATCGAGCCCGGAAGGCGGACGGGGCCAGGCAGGTGGAGTTCACCAAGGGCCTGACCGCCGCCGTCCTGGCCGAGCACGATCCGCGGGTGCGGGCGGCGATCGTCACGGTGGCGGCCGGTTTTGACACCCCCGCCGCGGTGGCCATTTGCAAGGGGGCCCTGGAGGATCCAGATGCCCGGGTGCGGATGGCCGCCTGCGAGGCCTGGCGGACCCGGGGCGGACCGGAGGCGGTGGCCCTGCTCGCAGCCCGCTCCGAGGCCGATCAGGAGATCGATGTGCGGCTCAAGGCGTTGCGGGAACTCGGGGATCTGGGCGACGAAGGAGCCGTGCCGGCGTTGGCGCGGGCGCTGGAAGACCCCGATCCGGCGGTGCAATTCCGCGCGGTCGGCGCGCTCAAGCAGGTCAGCGGCCGCGACCTGGGGGATGATGTGAACGCCTGGCGGGCCTGGGCTGCGGATCCCGAGGCCAAAGGCACCGAGTGGACGATCGCCGAAGGTTTTCGCCGCATCTTCTGATCCGGGCCGATTGCGGCGGCGGCGGTTGGCGGGGCGGGGCAGGCACATGGCCGGCTCGCCTGGCAAAGGCTGCGGGATGTGCGGCAGAGGCAACCTGCCGGAACCCTGGGGGGCGGGGGGCTGCGAGCGGGTTCCGGGCGGCGGTGGTGCCGATATCCCGGTGTCGCCTCGATTTCGCCCCCTTTGACCGCCGGGAAGTTCCATGCCCTCGTTTTTTGCCCTCGCTTTCCGGACCACTTCCGCGTGTCGGTCCGGTGGCCGGGGGCGACGGGTTCTGGCGGTGCTCTGCGGGATCGCCTGCGTCGCAGCATCGATGCCGCTCGGCGCGGCGGCCCCGGCCCGGAGTCGGGGACGGTTTCTTGACACCCTCTTCAAGCCGAAGCCGGAGCCGGTGCCGGCGTTGATTGCGATTCCGCAGCCGCCGGGCGAGGGGGAGATCGAGGAACTGCGGCGGCAGGCCAGCGAGCGGTGGGCGAAGCCGGCGGCTCCGAAGCCGCAGCGGCCGGCCGCAGGCGGTCGCCTGCCCTCCTGGGGCGATGCCTCGTCGCTGGCCAAGGCGGCGGGGGCCGCGGCCGAGGCGATGCTCGACGCCGCCACCGACATCGACTACCGCCCCACCGCTCCCGCTCCCATGACGATCACGCTCCTGCCTCCGGCCGGCGGTGGGACGAAGACCCCGCCGCTGGTCGTCACCCGGCTCCAGCCCTCGGGCATGCCGGCCCCGAAGACCCCGCGGTTCGAGCGGCTCCGGCAGTGGATCGACCAAACGCTCACCACCTATCAGCGACGGCCGCTCAACACGGCCGAGAACACTCCCTGGGAGGTGATGCACGGCTTCATCGCGTTCGGGATTCCGACCCAGGTTCGCGTCGGCGGGCCGGCCGGTGACCTCGTCAGCGCGATCGGCTGGTCGAACATGGGGGGGCGATGCCGAGGCCAGACGATGCTGACCACTTCAGGGGAGCGACTCGTCGCCCTCAAGGGCTACTTTGGCGTCCAGGGGCATTCCGCCCAGTACCTCGCGATCCTGGCCCAGTGCCGCGTGGCGGCCAGTTCGCCGATCACGGTCGAGGGAAAGAAGTTCACGGTCGCCGATCTGATCGAAGAGGAGAAACTCGCCTGCAAGCCGGCCACGGAGCTCACCTTCGCCTTGATCGCGCTGGCCCACTATCTCCCGACCGACGCCACCTGGACCTCACGGGATGGCGAGAAGTGGTCGCTGCCGCGGCTCGTCGAGGAGGAGATTGTGCAGACGATCCGCGGGGCGCCCTGCGGAGGCACGCATCGCCTCTTCGGTCTGGCCTACGGCTGCCAGCGGCGGCTCAAGGCCACCGGCCAACTCGACGGGGCCTACCTTCGGGCCGACCGCTACGTCCGCGACTTTCAAAACTTCACGCTCTCCCGGCTTCAGAACCGCGACGGGTCCTTCAGCACTGAGTGGTTCAAGTATCCGGCGGACCGCGAGGACGACGTCGACCGCAAGATCCAGACGACGGGCCACATCCTCGAATGGCTCGTGGCCTCGCTCGACCAGGAACGGCTCTATGATCCCCGGGTCGTCTCCGCGGCGGAGTTCCTCTGCCGGGCGCTCTCCCGCGAACCGTCGCGGGAGTGGAAGCTCGGGCCGCTGGGCCACGCCCTCCACGCGCTCAACATCTACCAGGAGCGGGCCTGGGGAGTCGTCCTCCCGGGCGGCATCGCGGCCTACCACGGTCCGATGAAGGCCGCGACGGAACCGACGGCGATCGCCGAACGGCCTGATCCCGACGCCGCGACCCGCCGCTGAGCCGGTCGCCTTGAATGCCCTCGGCGGGCGTCGTACGCTTCCCCCCGCGGGCCCACGGGCGGCCCGCAGCGGACCGGCCGGCCTCCGGTCCCATCCGTCCCCGCCGATGCCGCCCGTTCCCGACGTGCCGGCCCGCGCGTGGAGCGGAGCAATGACCGCAGCCGACGTGAATCCGCAGCTCGAGCAGCTTCTGGAAACGGCCGTGCGTCTCTACGAGGCCACGGCCGCCGAGGCGGTTCTCCTCCTCGCCGAGGAACGGCTTGCCTGGAGTCGGGTTCGCGAGCTGACCGGCGGGGTGCCGCTGCTCGTGGCGGCGGATGACGAGGCCGATCTCGCGGGCGTCGAGGAGCAGGGATTGCGGGCCGTGCCGCTCGACGTGGCCGGGCTGCCGGTGCACGAGCGGCTCGCCCAGGCCCTGCTCGAATGCGTGGCGGCCGAATTGATCGCCCCGGAGGCGCAGATGGTGGCCATCTACAGCGGCTTCGAGGCGGGGTCGATCGACTCGGTGAGCCTGGTACGGCTGGCCGAGCACCTCGGGCAGCTGACGGTGCGAGATCTGCGAAACCTTGAGACGAAGGTGCCGCTCGAGACCCTCAAGCTCGTCGTCGATCTCGCCGTCGAAATCGGCCGCGAGGGCCGCGAGGGCAAGCCGGTGGGAACGTTGTTCGTCGTCGGGGATGCCCGCAAGGTGATCCAGTCGAGCCACTCAGCCGGCTTCGATCCCGTTCGCGGGTATGGGCGAAGCGAGCGGCGGCTGGCCGACGCCCGGGTGCGGGAAGGGATCAAGGAAATCGCCCAACTCGACGGGGCTTTTGTGATCGGGGCCGACGGCACGGTCGAGGCCGCCGCCCGGTACATCGACGCCTCGGCGGAGAATGTGTCGGTGGCCAAGGGGCTCGGGGCCCGGCACTGGGCTGCGGCGGCGGTCACCCGGCGGACGAAGAGCGTCGCCGTGACGGTGAGCGAGACCAGCGGCACGGTGCGGATCTTTCACGATGGTGAGGTGGTGCTCCGGATCGAGCCATTCCGCCGGGCGATGAAGTGGAAGGATTTCGAGTACGAGCCGCCCAACGCCGACTGAGAAAGGGGCGCCGTGTCACCGCCTGCCCCCGACCTCACCGGCAAGACCGTCTTCGCGCTCGATCTCTTGTCGCGGGCCTATCAGCTTTTCCATGCCCTGCCCGAAATGACCTCGCCGGATGGCCGGCCGGTGTCGGTGATCTTCGGGCTCATCCGCGACCTGCTCGACACCCTTGAAAAGCGGAAGCCCGACTACATCTTCTGCGGCATGGATGCGCCGGGGCCGACCTTTCGGCACGAACGCTTCGAGGCCTACAAGGCGAATCGGGCCGAGATGCCGGCCGATCTCGTGCCCCAGATTCCGCTGGTCCGCGAGCTCCTGGAGGTGATGGGCATCCCCTGCCTCGAACGCCCCGGCTTCGAGGCCGATGACATCCTCGCCACGCTCGCCACCCGGGTGGCCGAGGCGGGAGGCGACTGCACCATCGCCACGAGCGACAAGGACGCCCGGCAGTTGCTCGGCGAGCATGTGTCGCTGCTGAACCTGAGGAACAACGCCCGGCTCGGCGCCGCAGAACTCGCCGCCGAGTGGGGCATCGCCCCGGATCAGGTGGTCGATTTTCTCGCGCTCGTCGGCGATGCGGTCGACAACGTGCCGGGCGTCCCCGGGATCGGCCCCAAGATCGCCGGTGAACTCCTTCAGAAGTTCGGCACGCTCGAGGGAATCCTGGCGAACATCGATCGGGTTTCCGGTGCCAAGCGGAAGGAGAACCTCGCCACCCATGCCGACACCGCCCGGGCGGGGCGGGAGTTGATCCGGCTGGAACGGTCCGTGCCGATCGAGATCCCGTGGGAGGCCGGCCGCCGGCACGAGCCCGACGCCGCCCGGCTGGCGGCCTTCATCCGCGATCTCGGGTTTCGAAGCCTGCTCGGCCGGGTGCAGGCGGGTGTTCCCGAACCCCGGCCAACGCGGCAGGCGGCGACGCTCTTCGACCTCGACGGCGAGACCGGCGACGAGCGAGCGGAAGTTCCGGCGACGGTTCCTCTGGCCGTTCCCGATTCGGCCGCCGCCGCCGACCAGCTTGCGGAGCGGCTCCGCGAAACTCGGCCGCTCGTGGTGTACGTGTCGCTGCCGCCCGCGGCCACGCCCATGACGCCGCCGGACGCAATAGCCGTTGTTGGGGACGGCGTGGGCGGCTGGTTCGACCGCCAGCAGATGGCGGCGTGCGGCCCACTCCGCGACCTCCTGGCGGATCCGTCGATTCCGAAGTGGGGGCACGACCTCAAGCGTCAGGATGTCGCCCTCCGCACGCTCGGGATCCCTCTCGGCGGCGCCGCCTTCGACACCCTGCTGGCCGCCTATCTGCTCGAGGCCGGGGAGCGAAACCTCGGCCTCGCTGAAACCTGCCGGCGGCACGGCCTCGGGGCTGCCGTGCCGGCCGATGTCGCGGCCTTCGAGCGGCCGGCCGAGCCGGGGGTCGCCGCCGGCCACGCCGCGGCCGTGAGGCTGCTCGCGGCGGAACTGCCGGGCCGCCTCGAGGAGGCTGGTCTGACGGGCCTCTACCGCGATCTGGAACTGCCTCTCGCCGGCCTGCTCGCCGACATGGAGGTGCGGGGCGTGCGGGTCGACACCGCCGTGCTCGCGGCGCTCTCGGGCGAATATGCGGCCCGGCTCGAGTCCCTCGAGGCTGAGGTCCACGCCCTGGCGGGGCACGCCTTCGCGCTGGCCTCGCCGGTGCAGGTGCGGGCCGTCTTGTTCGACGAACTCGGGCTCCCGGTGGTGAAGCGGACCAAGACGGGCCCGAGCACCGACGCCGAGGTGCTCAAGGAATTGGCGCCGCTCCACCCGCTGCCGGCCAAGCTGCTCGAGCATCGGAAATACGCCAAGCTCAAGAGCACCTACGTCGATGCCCTGCCGGCGCTCGTCGATCCGGGGACCAGGCGGATCCACACCACGTTCAACCAAACGGTGGCCGCCACCGGCCGGCTGAGTTCGAGCGATCCAAACCTCCAAAACATCCCGATCCGGACCGACGAGGGGCAGCAGATCCGGGCCGCCTTCCTTCCCGCCGAGGATGGCTGGCGGTTCGTGGCGGCCGACTATTCACAGATCGAGCTGCGGGTGCTCGCCCACCTCTCTGGAGACGCCGCGATGAAGGCGGCCTTCGAGTCGGGCACCGACATCCACGTGAAGACGGCCGCCGCGGTTCACGGTGTCGAGTCGGGCGACGTGTCGGCCGAGATGCGGCGGCTGGCCAAGGCGGTGAACTTCGGGATCCTGTATGGACAGTCGGCCTTCGGACTGGCGAAGAGCCTGGGCATTCCCCAGGCGGAGGCGGCGGCCTTCATCGCCGCCTACCTCGACGCGTTCGCCGGAGCCTCGGCCTTCATGGACGACCTGCTCGATCGCTGCCGCAGGGATGGCTTCGTGACCACGATCCTCGGCCGTCGCCGGGCGATTCGCGGGGTGCGGGAGCGGGCCGCGAGGCGGAATGCGGCCGGCGTTCCGGCCCTCTCGCTCCCCGAGCGGGAGGCGGTCAACACGGTGGTCCAGGGCTCGGCGGCCGATCTGATCAAGCTCGCGATGCTGAAGGTCGCCGCGGGGCTGCGGCGTGAAGGCCTCCGGGCGGCTCTCGTCCTGCAGATCCACGACGAATTGCTGCTCGAATCGCCCCCGGACGAGCTGGCGGCCGTCGAGCGGCTCGTAGAGACGGAAATGCGGGGTGCGATGAAACTCACAGTGCCGCTCGAGGTCTCGGTGGAGACCGGCGGCACCTGGGCCGAGTGCGGGTGAGGCCATGATTGTCGTGGGGATCGTCGGCCGGCCGGCCGCCGGCAAATCGACCGTGGCCCGGCTGCTCGCGGAACGCGGTGGCGTGGTGATCGACGCGGATCGGATCGCCCACGATGTGCTCGACGGGGCGGAGGTCCGCCGCGAGCTGGTGGAACAGTTCGGCCCCGCCGTGCTCGAGGCCGACGGTGGCGTCAGCCGTCCGGCGCTGGCGGCCCGGGTGTTTGGACCCACGGAGCAGCAGGCCGCCGACCTCGCGGCCCTCGAGGGGATCGTCCATCCGCGGGTGCGGCAGCGGATTCTCGACCGCCTGGCCGCACTCGGCGCCGGCCCGCGGGCCGGCGCCACCGTCGCGGTGCTCGACGTGCCGCTGCTCATCCAGGCCGGGTGGGACGACCTCTGCGACCGGCTGGTGCTCGTGGACTGCGACGAGACCGAGCGGCAGCGGCGGCTCGCGGCGCGAGGCTGGTCGGCGGCCGACCGGACCGCCCGCGATCGCGGCTGGCAGCGGAACTATCGGCCGCCCCCTGCGGAAAAAACCACCCGCGTGGATGCGTCGGCGGGCGAGGCGTATACTCGGGCCCAGGTCGATCTGTTCTGGGCGTCCCTGCCGCGGGCCTGATCCCGCCGCGGACGATTCGGAGCAGGCCGGCTCCCGCCTGGGGTTTTTCACTTCTCCGGTTCTCGCTCGTGACCGCTTGCCGGGTCGTTCCGGCATGCGGGCCTGCTGCGTCTCCTGCCGCCATTTCGCTTCCCGTCCCGATTCCGCGGCGTTTTCCGATCGCGGCCCTCCGAGGTGTGTCATGACCGATTCCGCCCATCCTCAGTCTGCCCGCGATGATGACCGGGAGCCGATGAGCATCGCCGAGGAGATCGCCGAGGAGGTCAAGGACGGGCTCGATGTGACGAGCCACTACGAAGCCCTGAAGAAGGGCGACATGTACATCACGACGCTCCAGAAGATGTCGATGCAGGAGCTGGTGGACCTCGCCCGCCAGGAGCAGCTCGGCGACGTGGCCGGCGCCCGCAAGCAGGATCTCGTGTTTCGGATCCTCAAGGAGCGGGTCAAGCTCAACGGGCTGATGTTCGGCGAGGGAACGCTCGAAATCCTGCCCGACGGCTTCGGCTTTCTCCGCAGTGCGGATCACCACTACCTCTCCTGCCCTGACGACATCTACGTGTCGCCGAGCCAGATCCGTCGGTTCGGGCTCCGCAACGGCATGACCGTGGCCGGCCAGATCCGGCCTCCCAAGGAGAGCGAGCGGTATTTCGCCTTGCTCCGGGTCGAGGCGATCAACGGCGAGGATCCGGCCCGGCTCTCCACCCGCGTGCTCTTCGACGAGCTCACGCCGCTGCATCCCGACGAACGGATTCAGCTCGAGACCACCGCCGAGGAGATCTCGACCCGGGTCGTCGACCTCGTCGTGCCGATCGGCTTCGGCCAGCGTGGCCTGATCGTCAGCCCGCCGCGGGCCGGGAAGACGATCCTGCTTCAGAAGATGGCCAAGGCGGTGCTGGCCAACTATCCCGACGCCTACGTCTTCATGCTCCTGATCGACGAGCGGCCCGAGGAAGTGACCGACATGGAGCGGCAGGTGAAGGGGCCCGCCTGCGAGGTGATCAGCTCCACCTTCGACGAGAACGCCAGCCGCCATGTGCAGGTGGCCGACATGGTGCTGGAGAAGGCCAAGCGGCTCGTGGAATGCGGCCGCGACGTGGTGATCTTCCTCGACTCGATCACCCGGCTGGCCCGGGCCTGGAACTCGGAAGTGCCCAACTCGGGCAAGATTCTCTCCGGCGGCGTCGACGCCAACGCCCTCCAGCGGCCGAAGCGGTTCTTCGGCAGCGCCCGCAAGGTGGAGCAGGGGGGCTCGCTCACGATCATCGCGACGGCCCTGGTGGACACGGGGTCGAAGATGGACGACGTCATCTTTGAAGAGTTCAAAGGCACCGGCAATCTGGAGATCGTGCTCGACCGCCGGCTCGTGGACAAGCGGGTCTATCCCGCCATCGACATCAACCGCTCCGGCACCCGGCGGGAGGAGATGCTGATGGAGCCCGACGAATACCGGCGGGTGTGTGTGCTGCGGCGGGTGCTGGGTGACATGAACCCGACCGACGCCATGGAACTCCTGATCAACCGGCTCTCGAAGACGAAGTCGAACAGCGAGTTCCTCATGAGCCTGAAGTCGTAGGCCCGCCGCACCATGCTGAATCCGAATTCGATGAAGGTGTTGTCAACCACGGATTGGCGGCCGCCCTCCGGCAGCCGGGCGGCGGTGGTGGTCGCCCGGTGGAACGAGACCGTCACGGGCCGGCTGCTCGAAGGAGCGGTGCACGCCCTGCGCGGGGCGGGATTCGCCGCCGACGCCGTCGAAGTGGCCTGGGTGCCCGGTTCGTTCGAGCTTCCGTTTGCCGCCGACCGGCTGGCGGCGACCGGCCGTTACGCGACGGTGCTCTGCCTCGGGGCGATCATCCGGGGCGAGACGATCCACGATCGCGTGATCGCCACGGCCTGCGCCGGCGGGATCGAAGCGGTGGCCCGCAGCCGCGGCCTGCCCGTCTTGTTCGGCGTGCTCACCTGCGACACGCTCGCCCAGGCGCTCGCCCGGGCCGGCGGGAGCCCGGGCGATGGCTTCGCCGGCAACAAGGGGGCCGAGTGTGCCGCCGCGGCGGTCGAGATGCTGGGCCTCGGTGCGGCCATTGCCGACGCGGGGGCCGCGGTATGAGCCGTCGCAGCCGGGCCCGGGAAGTCGCCCTCCAGTCGCTCTATCAGCTCGACCTCGGCCGGATCGCGAGCCCCGACCGCGACCAGCTCGCCGCGATCCACCGGTTTCACCGGGGTCGGCTCCGGTTCGCGCCGCTCGTGGAGTTTGCCGACTCGCTCGTGGCCGGCGTGATCGCGAGTCGGGATGAGATCGACGCCATGCTCGACGCCCGCTCAGACAACTGGCGGCTCTCCCGGATGGCGGCGACCGACCGCACCGTCCTCCGGATCGCCGCCTTCGAACTTTTCCACACCGACACCCCGCCCCCCGTCGTGGCCGACGAGGCGATCGAACTCGCCCGCCGCTACGGCAGTGAGGCCTCGCCTCGATTCGTGGCCGGCATTCTCGGCCGGCTCGTGGCCGACGCGGCGGCGGGAAGTCAGGAGACCTGAGATGGGATTTCTGGATCGCCTCCGCTCGGGGCTGGCCAAGACCGCCCGGGTGCTCAACACCGACGTCCGCGACCTCTTCAAGCGGGAAGGCAGGCACGTCGACGACGGCTTCTTGGAAGAGCTGCGGGCGGCGCTCGTGAAGACCGACATGGGCCCGGCCGCGGCCGAGGCGATCGTGGCCGACGTGGACAGCCGGCTGCGAACCCGCGTGGTCGATCCGGAGGTCGTGCTCGATTCGATCCGCACCCAACTGCTCGCGCGGCTGCGGCCGGCAGAGGCGGCGGTGGCCGCCGCCGCAAGCGGCCCGACGGTGATCCTCGTCACGGGGGTGAACGGCTCGGGCAAGACCACGTCGATCGCCAAGCTCGCCCGAAACTTCACGCGGGAGGGGAAGACGGTGGTGCTCGGCGCCGGCGACACGTTCCGTGCCGCGGCTGTCGAGCAGCTCACGATGTGGGCCGGCCGGGTGGGGGCCGAGATCGTCCGCGGTGAGACCGGCTGCGATCCGGCCAGCGTGGCCCACCGGGCGGTGGCCCGGGCCTTGGAAGGCGGGTTCGACATCTGCATCATCGACACGGCGGGCCGGCTCCAGACCCAGTCGAACCTGATGCAGGAACTCGCCAAGATCCGCCGCGTGATCGCCAAGCAGATTCCAGACGCCCCCCATGAAACGCTCCTCGTGCTCGACGCCACCGCGGGGCAAAACGCCCTGTCTCAGGCCAAGGGCTTCAAGGAGGCGGCCGCCTGCACGGGCATCGTGCTGGCCAAACTCGACGGCTCGGCCCGCGGCGGTGTGATCGTGCCGGTGGCCGAACAGTTCGGCCTGCCGGTCAAGTTCGTGGGCGTGGGCGAGACGGCCGACGATCTCGAGCCCTTCGTGCCCGAACAGTTCCTGCAGGCGCTGCTCGAGGGAGCCCTCGCCCCGGCTTAGACCGAGGTGGCCGGCAGGTTAGCCGGGATAACGGGGTAGTCGGGGAGGAGCCTGTCAGCCCAAGCCGTCGGGACGGGGCACGTGCTCGCCGCCGGCGGATTCTGACGTCGCAGGCTCAACTGGAATGGTGAATCAACTCTGGCAGTCAGAATGCACCGGCGGCTGCGCGCGACCCCGATCCCGACTGCCCGTCATCGCGACTGCGGCTCGCTCGTCGGGCTGCGAGCCCGCGGCCACGGGGCAACTCAGCGGCCCCGATCCGGTGGACTGTGGTCGTTATGGCCGAAAGCCGTGAGCGTAGGATTACCTGCCTTGCCTGATCGGCAACTGCAGCGAGGCCGGGGTGCCGATCGGGAAAACCTTGCCGGCTCGTGGGCGGCCGAGGGTTTCTCGGGCCGGTAGGGTCGAAATCATCTGGTAGGCGGGGGGGACTTCTGGCTGCGGGCATGGCTTGGCGGAGCCTGCGTGGGCCGCTTTTCCCCCGGATCGGAACGCTTAGCGGGCCGCGCCGGATGCGGCCCGCGCATCACACCCACGGATTGGGAGCACCCAAGACCATGCGATTCTTCAAGCCCACGCTGCCCTTCTGGGTGGCGGGAGGCCTCCTGGCCTCCGTCACGTCCGCCCCTGCCGCCGAGCCGAGCATCGCCTCGCGGCTGGATCCCAGCCTCTACACCCGCGTCGCCCAGGTGGACGTGCCGTCCGTCGCGGTGCCCGCGCCGGTGATTCCGAATGTGGCCGAGGAGGATGCCTACCAGATGCGGGCCCTACCGCCTCAGGAGGCAGCTGCTGAGATCGAGGAGGGGCCGAACCGCTACCTCGAACTCGACGCCCTCACCAGCCGCAACATCTACACCTACGGGTGGATCGATGCCGGCATCGGTGCCAACAACTGGGGCTACCCCTGGAACGGACCGATCACGTTCAACGATCGCGCCTGGCAGGGGCAGATGAACCAGCTCTACCTGGTGAACGAGAAGCTGCTCGACACCGAGGACGGGGGCATGGACTGGGGCGGTCGCGTCGACCTGCTCTATGGTACCGACTACATCTTCACCACGGCCCGTGGTCTCGACGGCAACCTCTTCTACCAGCCGAATCCGGCCGGTTCAGGCGGTGCGCCGAGCTGGGGCAACAAGTATTACGGCCTGGCGATGCCGCAGTTGTACGGTGAGCTCGGGTATGGGGATCATGCCGTCAAGTTCGGGCACTTCTACACGATCATCGGGTATGAAGTGGTGCCGGCGATCGGCAACTTCTTCTACACCCACGCCTACACGATGCAGTACGGCGAGCCCTTCACCCACACCGGCATCCTCGATGTCTGGACGGTGAACGACCAGCTCACCGTCTACGGCGGCATCACCAACGGCTGGGACAACTACAGCGACCCGATCAACTACTTCGGGATCGCGAACCCTGGCTACCCGGGTGCCAACAGCAACGCGGCCTTCCTCGGCGGAGCGACCTTGAAGAGCTCCGACGAGGCCCAGGCCCTCACGATGACGGTGTCGAGCGGCAACGAGATCGGGTCGTTCGACGCGGTTTCCGGGCTGGCCAACATCGGCAATCGCTCTGTCCTCAGCACCGTCTACATCAACGAGCTGAGCGACAACCTGACCTACGTCTTCCAGAACGACAACGGCTGGCAGTTCAACGCGGGCACGCCCGATACGCTGAACCAGGCCCAGCCGGGGACGGCCCTCTGGTATGGCATCAACCAGTACATGTTCTACACCTTCAACGACAACCTCGTGGGTGGCATGCGGCTGGAATGGTTCCGCGACAACAACGGCTACCGCGTGATCAACCCGATCCGCAACGCCCTGTTCGGCGGACCGGCGGCGGGTGGCTACCAGGGCAACTTCTGGCAGGCGACCTGGGGTCTCAACTGGAAGCCCCAGGGCAGCCGGAACTGGATCATCCGCCCCGAGCTGCGGTACGACTGGTACTCTCCGGACGACATGGATGCCGTCCGGGCCGGGAATGCCTCCCTGCCGTTCGGCAACTTCAACCAGTACGGCCAGTTCTACGGCGGCTGCGACGCGATCTGGCAGTTCTAGTTGTCCCGGCTGCCGGGCCATCCATGGCCCCGGCAGCCTCCGCCAGCCGCGGGTGCAGCCAAGGTGCACCCGGGCTGGCAACGGCCGGCACCCGGCCGGCCAGAGATCACGCGTGAGAGCGGGGCCCCCCGAGACCGGTGGGCCCCGCCGCGTTTGGTGCCGCATCGCGCGGCCCGCTGCTGAGCAGACCTGTGGCCGCAGGCTTGCAGCCTGCGGAGTCCGCGCTCCATCGGGAGGGCTTCCCGGGCTTGGAAGCAGCCCGGATTCGGGCAGGCTTCAAGCCTGCCCCCACCGGCCAACTGGAACCCGGGGCCTCACAGTACGAAGAGCCCGACTTGGAGTGGCCCTGGGCGAAGAGACCCGTGGCCGCAGGCTTGCAGCCTGCGGAATCCGCTTGTCATTGCTGT
>JBJOHE010000136.1:0-7620 GCA_046047895.1 Planctomycetota bacterium
CTGCGGCGACGGCGAGGCCGGCGGGCAGGCCCACGAGATAGCCGAGTAGCGCGAGGAGGATCGCCACGGGGGCGAGCGCCGGCGCGTGGAGCGCGGCCATTAGCGGGGCCGACCCCACGCCGCCGATGTTCGCCAGCGAGGCCACGCTGCAGGAGGCGAGATCGAGCCGCAGCAACCGGGCGGCTACCGCCATGCCCACTGCATGGATGGCGAGCACGGTGAAACCTGCTGCCACAAACACGGGGGCTGACGTGAGCCCGGTGAGCGTGGCCTGGGTGGCCATTGTGACCACCACCACAAACAGCACGGCCGACGCCATCGCGGCCGAACCGGGCATCCTGCGAATCGGGGTTTGGGCGATCGACAGGCCACCGGCGGTGGCGATGAGGATCTTCCACGACGACGTTGACAGATAATCGGTGGCGGGGAGGAGGCGGGCCCCGGCGGCCGCTGCCTGCCCCATGACGATGCCGGCTCCAAGCCACATCAGCCCAGGCATGACATCATTCGCTCCGGTGGCCGAAGTGCCCCGGGAATCAGAGCCGACGTCGACAGCCGGCGGCTGGCCGCCGGTCCAGCGATTGAAGGCGGCCGCAGCCGGCGCGGCCGAGAAGAGCACCAGGATCCAGGAGAAGTAGCAGACCGTGTCGGTGACCACAGCCAGGCCGACGGCGTCGGCCGGCGCAGCGAGTCCGTCGGCCACGGCCACCAGATTCGCCGTGCCCCCAACCCAGCCGCCCGCGACGCAGGCGAGCACCTGCCAGGCGTTGTCCGGGAGCCAGGCCCCCCACAGCAGGGCTGCCACTCCGAAGCCAGCCAGGATCGTGCCAGTCGCGACGGCAAAGGCGAGCAGGAGCCGCGGCCCCACCCGGGCCACCGCGCGAAGGTCGCAGGGCACGAGCAGCAGAAACACGAGCGCCGGCACGAGCGCCGCCAATAGCTGGCTGCGGGTTTCTTCCACCGCCTTGGCCTGTCCCCAGAGTCCAGCCACGGCGAGCAGCATCGTGGCCGCGTATGCCACCACGATCGGCGGCATCACGTCAAACAGCCGGGTCTTCCAACGGCTGGCCAGGAGAGGAAACGCCGCTGCCAGCACGAGTACGGACGCGACAAAACCCAGCGGTGACTCGATCATCGCCAGATGATACGGCCGGGACCGAAGATCGCCCACGCTCCCCGTTGCAGGGTGCATCCGGTGCAGGACTCTGATCGCGGAGACCTATACTGGAGCTTCTTCCAAAAAACAGAGAGCGGGAACAGCAGTATGGTTACCAGGAGTTTCGTCTGGTTGTGCGTACTCGGAATAGAAGCCCCCGACGCAAGTCGGGGGACTCCGCGTGGCAGCGGCTCCCGTTGTCGGTTGGCATGGAGGCTGATTGAAGCATGAAACTCACTGCTGGCGTCTGCCGCCGTCGTGCTGCTTTGACGGTGATTCTGCTCATCGCGGCGTGTGCGGCGGCAGCGGCCGCTGAGCAGGCCGAGCCGCTGCGGCTGACCGGGCCAGTTGGCGAGGCGACGGTTCGCCTCCTCGCCAACCGCGACGATGACGATCGCGACGGGCTGGCCGATGCCGATGACGACCGAGTGAATGGGGCCGCCGACCTGGCCGATCTGGCGGTCGTCGCGATTGAGGCCGGGGATCCCGGAATCACGGACATCTCCCTCTCCTGCGATGCGGCTGCGATCGGCTTCTTCCTCCGGGATGGCGAAGATTGGCGGAGGCTGGCCGTGGATGAGCGGGTGTCGCTCGAGGCCGGCCGGGTCGAACTGCTCGTCGAGTGTCGCCAGTGGGCGACGGCCGAGCCGGCCTGGGACGGACGGGCTGCGCTCACCGCCGTGGGCACTGATCCAGCCGGCCGGGAAGTCGGCCGGGTGGCCTTGGCCGTCGAGGTCGTTCCCGTGACGCTCGTGCCGGAGACACGGCCGGTGCGGGAGGTCTACGTGTCCCGCGGTTGCTACGACAACGAGGCCTTCATCGCACGGCTCTCGTCGCTTCTCGACGGGCTTGCCGTGCCGCTGCGGGTGCACGATGCCGCCGCCTGGCAGGAGATGTGGATGCAGGACACGATGGAACTCGGGGCAGCGGTGGCGCCGGACCAGAGAGCCATGGAGCCGCGGTGCGGCGGGATGACGGTCGTCCTGGCCGGGCTCCGGGGCGTCGATCCATTTCCCGAGACGCTGCTTGGGCCGGATGTCGCGATCGCCAGAGTGGCCGAGCCCCGGGCGCTCGCCGGTGGCGACGCCTGGGCCGACTGGTACGGCAACCTGATGGTGTCTCCCGCCACACAGGCCTGGCCACTCGGCCGCGTGATCTACGGCCGCAACATCGCCTCGGGCGAGCAGTTTCATCCCGGCGTGATCGCGTTCCTTGCGGCTCAGCAGATGCAGTCACCGGTTTGGATCGACACCTCCTGGCTCCTGATCAAGCACGTCGACGAGATGGTGGCTTTCCTTCCCGGTCGCGACGGCCGTGGCTGTCTGCTCGTGGTGGATCCGCTCGCGGGCCTCGAGCAGGCGCGGGCCGCCGGGCTGGCGCCAGCGGTCGGACCAAGGGCCGAGGCGGTCGGCGAAGCCAACCGCCGGATCGGCGAGATCATCGAGGCGATGCTCACCGGTGGCGGGGCGGTGCCACGGGTCGGCGCGGTGGATGAGGAGTCAGTCGCTGCATCTGCGACCGAAGGCCTGCTCGGCCTGCTCGGCTGGGACAGCGAGCGGGTGATCCGGTTGCCGGTGGCCTTCGAGCCGCCGGCGGGGGAGTTGCCGGAGGCGGGCCTGACCGATGCCGTGTCGCTCTGGAGCAATCCGGTCAACATGCTGTTCGTGAACGGCACCGTCCTCTGCGGCGATGCCGAGATGCCGGCGGCCGTCCGCGAGGCCTGCCGGGCTGCGTTTCTGGCCGCGGGTGCGGAGCGGGTCGAGTTTCTCGAAGACGCCTGCTACCAGCGGATGAAGGGCAACGTGCACTGCGCGACCAACAGCCGACGGGAGCCGTGACCGTGCGGCGGCTCCCAGAACCCCCCATGGCGGCGATTGGCTATTTTACGCTGGCAACGTAAAATAGCCGTATCATGTGGTTTGATCGTGATTTTGAGCGTTTTTTTTGTCCGGCGGGAGCCCTGCCGGTGCGGATTCTGATCGGCCCGCGGCAGTGCGGAAAGACATCGCTGGGGCTGCGGCTCGCTCGGGCCGAGGCCGGAGGGGCGACGCTCGATCTCTATCTCGACGACAGCCAAACCCGGCTACTTGCAGACCAGGAGCCTGCAGTGGCCTTGGGGCCCGAACCCCGCCCCACGCTGATCGACGAGATCCAGGAAGCGCCGGGCCTGCTGGCGGAACTCAAGCTCCGTATCGATCGGGCGCGGCGAGCAGGCACGGACCTGCCGCCAATCTGGGTCACGGGCTCCAATGCCACCCAGTTGGATCGGGCAGCCAAGGAGTCGCTGTCTGGGCGGGCCAACTACTTTCGACTCCATACCCTCTCTGCCGCCGAACTCGCTCGGGCAGGCATCCAGGCGAGGGAGGCCTTCACTCGGGGCGGCTGGCCTGAATTGCACGCCCGACCGCAGCTTGACGCCGTTCGCTACCTCGATGACCACGTCCGTACGTTCATTGAGAAGGATGTCGCGGCGACGGCCGGGGTGTCGAAGCTGAGGGAGTTTCGCACCTTCCTCAGTCTGCTTGCAGCTCGGACCGGCCAGTTGCTGAATGCGTCGGAGGTCGGTCAACAGGCCGGGGTCAAGGGATCCACCGTGCAGGAGTGGGTGTCGCTGCTCGCGGAGAACGGGGTCGTCGATCTCGTGCGACCGTATGCCAGCAATCTCAACACTCGGCTCGTGCGAACCCCGAAGGTGTTCTTCGTCGATGTCGGTGTGGCGGCTCGGTTGCAGGGCTGGAGGAGCCTCGATCCACTGCTTTCGAGCCCGCAGATGGGGCCGCTCTTTGAGACGGCCGTCTTCGCAGAGCTCGTCCGCTGCCGGGATCACCGATTGCTTGGCATCGAGATCTTTATCTGGCGGACCCGCGACGGGGAGGAACTCGACTTCCTCGTCCGGCTGGAGACCCGGAGCCGCGGCCCGATTTGGATTCCGATCGAGGCGAAGCTAGGAACCCACGCGGCCGCGGCAGCGACCATTCCGCCCGGCGTGCGCAGAATCGTCAAGCCGCTCGAGCCCCTGCTGGTGGTCACGCTCGAAGGAGAACGCTGTGATCTTCCGGGCGGACGCCGACGGGTGCCTCTGGCATCCCTTGCCGACGCGTTGACTGACCTGGCGTGACTACGCCATCCGGCCGAGGCGGCGGGAGGCTCAGAGGCCCTTGGGCAGAGGCGGGCCCTTGAGCTCGAGCACGATCGGCTCGGTCGACCCCGCGACGATGTCGGCCGAGAGGCCGCTCATGCCAAACCGGGTGTATTGCTGCGGAATCAGGAGCCGCCCCGGGGCTCCCGCGTCGCCGCCGTCGGCTCCAGCCTTCTGGTTGCTGAAGCAACGAACGCTCACCTTGTGGTGTCCCGGCACGGCACCGTCGTTGGGACCGTAGGTCGAGAGCTGAAAGGAGCCGTCGGGCTGGATTTCGCCCTGAGCGGCCTGGCCCTGCTCAGGCTGAAACATCACCGTGCCGAAAGGCAGAGGCTCGCCGTTGTAGAGCACCTTGCCGGTCACCGGCACGACCGACGGGGTTTGCGTGCACCCCGCCAACAAGGCCACGGCAGCCGTGAGGATCAGACCAGAGAGCAGCCGGCGAGGGACCATCGGTTCAATACGCATCAGGAACCAGTTCTCCACCCTTCACCGTGGCGATGCTCTGATACACAGTCTGATCGATGCTGTCCTGCACGCCGCGGATGCTGCCGTCGATGTAGGCGAAGTAGGTCATGCCCACGTGGTGACTGCCCATCGGCAGGGCATTGAAGTTGCCCACGGCTGAACGGGAGATCTTGGTGTTGGGCGTGAGTTCGAATTCCTTCACGTGATAGATGTCGGGCAACGCCCCTTCCGCGGCCTGGTAGGCAGCGAGGTACCAGGGCCGCATGTTGCCTGGCGGGTCCTGCCACACTCCCCGGCTCACGGTGTAGTCGCGGTGGACGTACTCACCGGCGAGGAACGACTTGCTCGTGCCATCAGAGACCTGGCGGATCGAGCGGCGGCGGCCGTCGAACCGCTGCTCCGCCCAGTCGCAGGGAGGGCCCGAGACCAGAAAGGCGCCGCTGTTGGGATAGGTGCCGTTGACGTTGCAGGTGTTGCCGGTGCCAGCGCCGCCGCAGCCGGCATAGGTGACAAGGGCTCCGTTCTCGTAACCGTTATTGCGGCCGGTCGAGACCTTGGGAAAAGGGTAGCTCGGGCAGATGTAGCTGCTGATCACCTGGTCCCGCACCGGGTCGGTGTAGGGGCTGCTCGTGTAATTAAACTGCATCGCGTCGTAGGTCGACTTCTCCTCGATAAAGGGAAGGATCGTCGTGAACAGACCGAGCTTTTGGAAGTTGCCCGAGGGCGACTTGCCGTCGTAGCCAGGCGGCAGGTTGTCACGATTGGCTGAGGCGTAGACCAGGCAGCCGAGGCCGATCTGCCGGAGGTTGTTGTTGCAGGCGGTGCGACGGGCGGCTTCGCGTGCGCTCTGCACGGCCGGCAGCAGCAGGCCGATCAGCGTGGCGATGATCGCGATCACGACGAGGAGTTCGACGAGCGTAAACGCCGCGGGTGCGCGACGACGGCGAATCCAAGCGACAGACGAGCGGTGCATGACGCGTGACTCCCAAATGTCGGGACTGAATCCGAACTCCCTGACCCAAGACTCCATCGACCACCAGTCGACAGTCTTCAGAATAATACGTTTCGCCCCGTCGTGGCCAACAGCCCCTTTTCAGGGTAAATGCGAGGGTTTTTGGGTTTTTGAGGGGCCTTGGGGGGGGCCGGATGGTGTGGTGAACGGGATGAGCTTCGGCGCGGAGTCCTCTGACCTGCGTCGGGTGTTTGCATGGGGTGAGCAAGCGGCCTGGGGTTTCGACCAGCCTCGCTGCCGATCCTGAGTGGGCCTGAGTCACCGTTTGAAGGGACGCAGGAGAGCGTTCGGCGTTGGTACGATCGGGCTGGTGCAGTAAGGAGCGGCGTATGGAGGCCCTGCGAGGGCGAGAGTCTGATGGCGACACATAACGGATCCATGGGCGGTCGGTTTCTGCGAGTCGGGCTGGTTGTGGCCTGTGTGTTTGGCCTCGGCTCCCCGGTTAGGGCCCGGCAGCCCGTTACCGACTTCACGGACTTTGATGTGGTGATCGCCGGCGGCAGCACGGCCGCCTTCGCCGCGGCGATCGCCGCGGCCGAGAGCGGAGCCCGCACCGCCTTGATCGAACCCACCGACTGGGTGGGCGGCCAGCTCACCGCGAGCGGCGTGCCGGCCGTGGACGAGGCCTGGCACTCGATCAAGCCGGTCGATCCGGCAGGCCAGCCCTACTCCGTGTCGAAGGTGGCGCGGATGCCCGAGAACATCACTCCGAGCTTTCTCCAGCTGCTTCAGTCGATTGAAGACAAGGGCAACTGCTGGGTGAGCCGGTTCTGCTTCTGCCCCGACCGGTTTGTGGCCGACCAGCTCCTGCCGCTCGAGCAGTCGGTGCGGGATCGGCTCGTCGTGTTTCTCGACACGGTCGTGAAAGATGTCACGCTCACAGCCGCGGGCGATGCGATCGAGTCGATCACCTGCATCAGTCGCACGCCGCGGTCCGGCGTGCCCGACAACGGCTACGACCGGCTCCCTTCCGTCGATCTCGCCGACTGGTATGCGTTGAGCGATTCAGACCGCTTCACCAAGCGGGTGCTGCGGTTCGCGGCCAAGCCGTCGGCGGAGGGCGGTGGCCGAACGATCTTCATCGAGGCCACCGAATGGGGCGAGGTGCTCGCCCTCTCCGGCCTGCCCTATCTCCAGGGCGTCGAAGCCTCGGCGACGAGCCTCGAATGCGACGACACCTGCGGCCAGGCCACCGTTTACTGCTTCGCCCAGGAGCTTCACCCCGAGCCGGTCAACGAGCCGGATCGGGAGGTGTGCGGTGAGCGGCTCGGCTACGGCTCCTACTCCGACCGGCCCGACGCCTGGGAGAAGATCTGGACCTATCGGCGAATCCGCGGCCGGGCAAAGCCGGCAGCGGGCGACATCTGCCTTCAAAACTGGGGCTACTCGGAAAAGCAGGGGGACGGCGGCAACGACTACCCCTTCCGGTATTTGTTTCTCTCGCGAGCGGAGGCCGAACTCCAGCGGAGCGACTGGCAAGGCGGCATCGATCTCGAGGCCCTCGCGGGGGCGGAAGATCGGGCCTACGGCTGGCATCAGTGGTTCCGTCGGCAGGCACCAGACGGGATCGATCCGGCCTGCATCGCCCTCTGCCCGGCGGCGCTCGGCACGGGCCACGGCCTCGCCAAGCTTCCCTACATCCGCGACACCCGGCGGGCGATCGGCCTCGACGGCTTCGTGCTGCGGTTTGCCGACCTCACCGGTCCGGCCGGAGCGACGACGGGAACGGTCTTTCCCGACCGGATCGCCCTGGGCGCCTACCCGGCCGACGTCCATCCGATCTCCGGCTGCACGATGCCGGCCTACGTGGTCGCCGCCCACGACACGCTCCCGTTCTGTATTCCG
>JBJOHE010000137.1:0-12617 GCA_046047895.1 Planctomycetota bacterium
GGGACCGCTCGCCTTCGTGGTCGTCGTCCTGCGGCCGCGAGCCGGTCTGCACGGCGAGGGTGGCGCTTGCGAGCACCACGGTGCCGACGCGATCGAAGAGTTCCCGGCGGAGCACCTGCCCGACGTCGACCGGCGCGCTCGAGAGCGTGATCCGTTCCCGGCCCCGTCGGCCCCGCTGGCTTTCCACCCACCAGACACAGCCCGCGACCTTCTGTCCGAGCCAGGTGGCCACCGCGGCTGCGTGGAGCTGGAGGCGGTCGGCGAGCGACGTGAGGTCGTGGCGATCGGCGGCGGTGGAGAGGCCGTCGGCGGCGGAGCGGAGCTTGCGGGCCAGCCCATCGAGGCAGTCGCCGAGCGTGTCGGGCACGATTCCCGCCGAGCGAATCCGCCAGGGAGAGTCACCGGCGCCGCAGGCCTGCCGCACGGCGGCGAAGAAGTCGTCGGCTGCCCGGCGGCACCGGCGGACGTCGGGCTCCAGGTCGAGCAGCGAATAGTGGGCGAGCAGCCCGCGGCCGGTTCGCTCGCTCGCCAATCGGGACAGCACCCGCTCGATCCCGCCGCTCGACACGCCCACGCCGAGATGCTCGCTGGCCACGGCCTCGAGGGTGTGGGCCTCGTCGAAGATCACGATGTCGTGGGGGGGCAGCAGGCTCGCACCGGCCCGCCGCATCGCCAGGTCGGCGAAGTAGAGGGCGTGGTTCACCACGAGCACCTGGGCATGCTGCATCCGCCGGCGGGCGGCGTAGTAGAAGCAGTCGCGATAGGTGGGACAGGCCCGGCCCATGCAGTTGCCCGAGTCGCTCCTGACCTCCTCCCAGACATGGTCGCTCGGCAGGGCCGGCAGATCGGAGAGCGTGCCGTCGGGCGTGTGTCGGGCCCAGGAGCCGATCTCGATGAGTTCGGCCCGCTCCCCCTCGCCGTCGAACAGGCTGCCCGATCGCTCGAGGGCCAGCTGCAGGCGGCGGAGGCTGACGTAGTTGCCCCGGCCTTTCACGAGCACGGCCGAGAACTCCCGCGGCATCACGGAGGCGACCAGCGGAATGTCCTTGCCGATCAGCTGCTCCTGCAGCGCGATCGTGTGGGTGGAGACGACGACGCGGCGGGGCCGCTCGGCGGCCGGCTTCGGCGTGTCGGCGTCATCCCAGTCCGGCTCGCCGGGGTCGGCTCCATCGCGGGGCGGAGGGCGTACCGCCACCTGGTCGGCCGTGGCCGCCAGCACCGCCGGCACGAGGTAGGCGAGGCTCTTGCCCGTGCCCGTGCCCGCCTCGACGACCGCGGGCCGCCGCCGCCGGATCGCTTCCGTGACGAGCCGGGCCATCTCCAACTGCTGCGGCCGTGACTCCCAGCCCGCCAGCCGCGCGGCCAGCCTGCCCGAAGGCCCCAAGAGATCGTCGGCCTCGGGCTGATCGGTGGCGGCGGTCATGCTGCGAGTGTAACGAAGCCAAGGGCGGGTGGATTCCGCGGGCCGACGAATCACAGTAGTCTTGCCACCACGAGTTCGCCCCGCCCCGAGGAACCCGATCATGTCTGATGCAGCCGGCCCGCAGAAAGCCTGGGGAGGCGTGTTTCGCGAACCGACCGACGCCCGTGTCGAGGCCTTTTCCGAGAGCGTGTCATTCGACCGCCGGCTCGCCGATGACGACATCGACGGGTCGATCGCCCACGCCCGGATGCTCGCCAGCTGCGGGCTGATGACCGTGCAGGAGGCCGATACCGTCGCCCAGGTGCTCGAGGAGATCCGGGGAGAGATCCGGGCCGGCCGATTCGAGTTCACGGCCGCCAAGGAAGACATCCATCTCCACATCGAGTCGGCGCTGACCGCCCGGCTCGGCGACACCGGCCGCAAGCTCCACACGGCCCGCAGCCGCAACGATCAGGTCGCCACCGATCTTAGGCTCCACTGCCGGCGGGCGATCGACCGGCTCGACGCGGCCCTGGCCGAGCTGCAGCGGTCGTTCCTGGGCTTCGCCGAGCGGGAGCAGGATCTCGTGATCCCGGGCTACACCCACCTGCGGCGGGCCCAGCCCGTCTTGGCCGGCCATCAGCTGCTGGCCTGGTGCGAGAAGCTCCAGCGGGATCGCGATCGGCTGGCCGATTGCCGGCGGCGGACGAACGTGCTGCCACTCGGCTCGGGAGCCTTGGCGGGCACAAGCCTGCCGATCGATCGCGATCAGGTGCGGGAGGCGCTCGGCTTCGAGGCCGTGGCCGCCAACAGCCTCGACGCGGCGAGCGATCGCGACTTCGTCTGCGAACTGGCCTTCGTGACGGCGCTGACGGGAGTGCATCTCTCCCAGTGGGCCGAGGAATGGATCATCTACAGCACCCATGAATTCGGGTTTCTGCTCCTGCCGGAGGGCTTCTGCACCGGCAGCTCGATCATGCCGCAGAAGATCAATCCCGACGTGCTGGAACTCGTGCGGGGCAAGTCGGCCCGGATGATCGGCAATCTCCAGGCGCTGCTTGTGTTGCTCAAGGGCTTGCCGACGGCCTACAACCGCGACCTCCAGGAGGACAAGGAGCAGATCTTCGACTCGATCGACACGCTCGAGGCCGTGCTCGGCGTGGCCGCGCCGCTCGTGGCGGGCACCTGCTTCGACCGGGAGCGGCTCGCTGCCACGATCGCCGGCGGCCACCTCGACGCGACCAGCCTGATGGAGGGCCTCATCGGCCAGGGCGTGCCGCAGCGGACGGCCCACGAGATCGTCGGCAAGCTGGTGCGGCGGGCGATGACCAAGGGGGTGGCCCTGGCAGATCTTGCCGATCAGGAAATCTCCTTGGATTACGCCGGCTGGAACGCCGCCCTGCGTGGCGCCCTGGGGCCTTCCCGGGCAGTTGAACGGATGCAGAGCTTCGGCTCGACCGCTCCGGCTGCCGTGGCCGACCAGATTGCTGGCTGGCGGCGCCGTCTCGGGGTCGCCTCCGCCTGATGGCGGCGACGTCCCCGGAGCGGCAGCGGTGATGCACGGGAAGGCAAGCGGGTTTGGAAAGAGTGCGCAGCCGGTGACTCGGCTGCTGGTGTCGCTCGGCCTCCTCGGGATTCTGGCTGCAGTGGCGATGGCTGAGCCGCTCGATGGGCTCCAGCGGGCGGTGATCGCGTCGATCGATTCCACGCTCGCATTGCCGGGCGGTGAGACGCCAGCAGCGCTGCTGGCAGCTGCGGTTCGGGCTGCCGACGTCGATGCCCTCGAAGCCGCCGAGCAGTATCTCGGCCGGCTGGCGATGCGGGCCGATGCGGCTGGAGACGAAGGCCCGGAACTGTTCGCTGATCTTGCCGACACGACTGACAACGTGGACCTCACCCGCCTGGCGGGCATCATGGACCGGCATGAACCGGCCGCCGCCCGGCTGGTGCGGGCGATCGTCGAGACGGGGAGGATGCGGCGGCGGGATCCTGCCCGGCTCGCAGAAACCGCTGCGAACCTGGCAAGCGACGAACGGGCCGTTCGCGAACAGGCTGCGGAGCAGTTGCTCGCCGCGGGCGTCGACGCCTTGCCTGTGCTCGTGCCGCTGCTTCCCGAACAGGCCGGGGAGGCCAGGCCGGCTGCGCGGCAGCGGTGGCTCGTGCGGGAACTCATCGCCCGGCTGGGCGACGACGCCCGGCAGCCGCTGCTCGATTGGCTGACCACGGGCGATCCTGCCGACTGGGCCGCCGTGATCGAGGCTCTCGATGCGAGCGGAGCGTCTGATATCGAAGACTTCCTGCTGCCGCCGGCCTTCGTGGCCGACACGCCCCCCGCCGCCCAGGCCGCAGCCTGGCGGGTGCTCGAGCGTCGAGCCGTGGCTCGCGGTGCCGCAGAGCCGCCGGTTGCGTCCCCGGCCGCCGCGATCAGCCGGCTCTATGCCCGGCTTGATCACCTCCTGACGCCAGACGGGCTGCCGGCCGTGGACTGCCTGGTGAGCGAACCGATCACCGATCCGGCGAAGGCGGTTGCGGCGTTTGGCGGTGACCTGGATGGGGGGGTGAGCCGGCTGCTCTGGAATCCGGCGCAGCGGCGGTTCGAGCGGACTACGCTCTCGCCTCGTGCGGCGCGGGGACGAGAGGCGGCCTATCTTGCCCGATCACTGCAGGCGCTCGACGCCCGGGAGGCAGCGGTCGTCGATCTCGTGCTGCTCGCCCGGCTCGAGACGGCCCTCCTGGCAAGCGGTACCTCGGCGGCCGAACTGGAACGAATGCCGGGTGACATCTGGACGGAACCGCTCACCGGCCCGGATGGCATCCAGGCCGACACGGCGGCGGGGTTGATCGATCAGGCGATCGAGCGGGGCATGTGGCTTGCCGCTGCAGCGACGGTCCGGGCGGTCGTGCCGGAGCAGGCTCCGGTGACGGCCGCGGCCGGGAGCGAAGGCACGATGTCGCCAGACCTGCGGGACGCGCTCGTCAGGGCGTTGGCTGTGCCTGACGCGACGCTCCAGTTCGCCGCTGCTCGCACCCTCGCGCTGGCCGCCGGTGAGCCGCCCTACCGGGGCAGCAGTCGGGTGCTCGAGGTGCTCGTCCATGCGGCGACGAGCACCGGCAGCGACCGGGCGGTGATCGCCCACCCCAACCCGGCGGTCGCGCAGGAACTCGCCACGGGCGTCTCCCGGTTCGGCTATGAACCGGTCATCGTGTCGAACGGCCGCCAGGCGGTGTTCGCGGCTCGGGAACACGCCGACACGCTGCTCGTGCTCCTGGCGTCGCGGATCAACACCCCGACGGCGCTCGAGACCACCCAGTTTCTTCAGCAGCAGCCGCTGGGCGACATGCCAGTCATCCTCGTGGTGGTCGATCCGCTCGACGACTGCGGCCGGGGTCGCTATCTGACCCGGCTCCTGTTGTCGTTCCGCGGCCTCGAGCGGGTGGTCATCACCGACCGGCTCGACAGCCTGTTTCAGCCCGTCTTCAACGCGAAGGCCGAGGAGACGGGGCCGCGGCTGCCCGACGTGATCGCCCAGGCAGCGGGGCCGAGGGGCGTCGACCCCGGCAGCCGGGCGGTCGCCGCAGCCGCCCGGCGCCGCCGGGCCCATGAGTCGCTGGGGCTGCTGGCGGGGCTGGCCCGCCGGGGCTGGGATGTGTCGCCCGCCCTCGACACGGCCCAGCGGGCCCTGCTGCGGCCGGATCTCTACGGCCCGGCCGTGTCGCTGCTGGCCGGGATGGGGAGTGGCGTGGCCCAGTCTGTTCTGGAGCAGGAGGCGGTGCTTGCCGAATTGCCGGAGGAGGACCGACAGGCCGCTCGTACCGCTTTTGGGGAGAGCGTCGACCGGTTCGGCCTGCTGATGACGAGCGGGCAATTGCTCGAGGCCTACGCGAGGTACAATTCGGCCGCCGACGACACGTCCCGCGGTGCTGCCGGTGACATCCTGGATGTGGTCGAGGCGGCGGGCAGGAATCCACAACTCCCCACCGATGCTTCGTCCCTCGAGTCACGACGCTGATCATCCCCGGACGGGCCCGATTGCCGGCCTCATCGGGGGCAGCCCGGCGATGCTCGAGGTCTATGCCACCACCCGACGGGTGGCCGCCTCCAATGCCTCCGTCCTGCTCCTGGGCGAGACCGGAACCGGGAAGGAACTGATCGCCAAGGCGATTCACACCCTCTCCTCTCGGGGCAGTGGCCCGTTTGTGCGGGTCAACTGCGGCGCCCTCTCTGAAAGCCTGCTCGAGAGCGAACTCTTCGGCCACGTTCGCGGAGCCTTCACCGGAGCGGTGTCGAACCGGGCCGGCCGATTCGAGGCGGCCCACACCGGCACGATCTTTCTCGATGAGATCAACTCCACCACGCTCCATCTGCAGGTCAAACTGCTCCGCGTGCTCCAGGAGCGGGAGTTCGAGCGGGTGGGCGACACCGAGACGATCCGGGTCGACACCCGCGTGATTGCGGCGAGCAATCGGGACCTACTCGACGAGGTGGCGAAGGAGAGCTTTCGCGAGGATCTCTACTACCGGCTCAATGTCGTGCCGATCGTGCTGCCGCCGCTGCGGGCGCGGCGGGAAGACATCCCACTGCTCGTGAGCCACTTCCTCGAACTCTACAACGAGCAGAACGACCGCTACGTCGTGCATCTCCAGCCGGAGGTCCACGAGGCGCTGATTCGGTATCACTGGCCTGGCAATGTCCGTGAACTCCAGAACGTGGTCGAGCGATGCGTGGTGATGGCCCCGGGCGATGAGATCACCGTCGATCTCCTGCCGGCCGCGATCCGCGGCGGCCGAGCGGAGGCCGCGCTGCCCGGCCGCGGTGGTGATCTCGACAGCCTTGCGCGGGAACTCGTCGAACAGGGATTGGCGACGGCACCAGCCGACGACGAGAACCTCTTCGACCGAGTCGTCAGCCGCGTGGAGCGGGAGCTGATTTCCCAGATGCTCGCCGCCTCCGGCGGGGTGCAGCTCAAGGCCGCCGCCCGCCTCGGCATCAATCGCAACACGCTCCGCAAGAAGCTGCTTGAGCACGGCCTGGAAGAGGGTGACGCCGGCTGACCAGCGGCGACTCAGTCGGCATCGGCCATGTCGCGGGCGTGGTAGCTCGACCGCACGAGCGGCCCGCTGGCGACCTTGCGGAATCCCATGCTTCGGGCGACCTCCCCCAGTTCTTCAAACTCTTCCGGTGGCAGATACCGCTCCACCGGGAGCGAGTCGGCCGTGGGCTGGAGGTACTGGCCGAGGGTGAGGTAGTCCACGCCATGGTCGACGAGATCGGCAAAGACGTCGAGCAACTCCTCACGGGTCTCACCCAGCCCGAGCATCAGGCCGCTCTTGGTCTTGATTTCGGGCATGATCCGCTTGGCGCGGGCGAGCAATTCCAGCGTCCAGGCGTAGACGCTCTTGCGGCCGCGAACCTCGCGGTAGAGCCGGGGCACCGTCTCGGTGTTGTGGTTGAAGACCTCGGGGCGGGCTTCCAGCAGCTGCTCGAGTGCCCCGGCCTTGCCGATGAAGTCGGGCACGAGCACCTCGATCGTGGCCCCGGTGGCAGCCCGCACGGCGGCGACGGTCTTGCGGAAGTGGTCGGCTCCGCCGTCGGGCAGGTCGTCGCGGGTGACGCTCGTGATCACGACGTGTTTCAGGCCAAGTCGTTTGGCAGCCTCGGCCACCCGCTCAGGCTCGTCGGCCTCGAGCGCTTCAGTCTTGCCGCGGGGCACGGAGCAAAACCCGCAAGGCCTGGTGCAGACGTTGCCCAGGATCATGAAGGTGGCCGTTCGCTCCGACCAGCATTCGAGCCGGTTGGGGCACTTGGCCGACGAGCAGACTGTTTCGAGGCCGAGTTCGGCGATCAAGGCGGCGGTCTCGCCGTGGCCGCCTCCGGCGGCGAGATTCTGTCGTAGCCAGGGGGGGAGCCGCCGGGCTGGCGGTGGGGCGGGCGAATCCGCGAGCGTGACGATGGGGAGACCGGGCAGGGCGGAACTATCCGACATGGCTGGCATACTCCGAACGGCTGGAGCCGAGGGCCGGGGATGTGAGCGGGAAGCCCGCATGGATCAGTGGCTGGCCACATTCAAATGCTTCGGCGACTCGCGCGACGAGCGCCGTGCGGGCGTCTTGCAGCCGCACCCGCCGTTGCACATCGGCCTCGACGGAACTCATGACGATCGGCTCCCGGCTGCCCGAGGTGGTTGCCAGCCGGAGCGTGGTGATCCGGTGGAGCAATTCGACCCGGGGGCAGACGTTGAGGAACCCGCCGTGGGCCACGCAGCCTCGCCGGATCGCCGCGCCGATCACCGCCAGGAGGCCGGTGCGGCCGGCGACCCCGTGGTGGCCCGGCAGGGACCGGCTGCCACAGCGGAGATCACCGATGGTGGAAGCAAACGCCGCTTCCATTCGGGCGAGGAAGCCGCCGGCATCGGTTTCGGCGAGGCCGAGATCGGCGAGCCGGCCGAACAGGCTCAGGCAGACCTGTCCCGGGCCGTGAAGCACAGCCCCGCCGCCGCGGCCCGTAAACCGCACCGCCAGTTGCCGCGACCGGAGTTCGTCGTCATCGAGTCGCACATCGGCTCGGGAGCCGCCCCGGCCGATCGTGATGCAGGGGTCGAGTTCGAAGAGGACGAGCGTGGGGTTGCGGTCCCCCGCAGCCGCTTCACCCGCGAGCCGCTCTGCCAGGGCGGCGTAGCCTGGCCACTCGATCCGGCCGGCCAGCCAGACGGAGAGCGGCCGCCGCGCGACCGGCGCGAGAGTGGGAGTGGGCTGCATGAGGGTGACGGGTGGGGTCGCCGAGGGCCTTGAAGCCTGGGCTCTCATCATAGGAGACGGGCCCGTGCCCGGGGACGCCCGCCCTTCCGGGGCGGCGTTTTGCGGCTTCCGAGTCGGCGACGCTCCGGTCTCCACCCCGCCCTACGCCGGCGGCAACGCGTAGTCGTCGAGCAGCGATTCGATCCGGCCGCAGACATCGGCCATCTCCTCGGCGTCGGGCAGCAGCGTGACCCGGAAGTGGTCGCGGTAGGGCACGTTGAAGCTCGAGCCCGGCGCGACGAGCACATGCTTTCGTTCAAGGAGATCGAGCGCGAAGGCCTGGTCGTCGAAAGCGGCCAGGCCGCCCGGCAGCCGATCGGCATGGACCCGCACAAACCCATACATCGCCCCCATCGGCGCTGCGAGCGACAGCCAGCGGCTGCGGCCGATCGCGGCGAGCAGGGCCGCCCGCGTCGCATGCAGCCGGCCCCCCGGCCGAGTCAATTCGAAGATCGATTGATGACCTCCGAGGGCCGTCTGCACGGCGAACTGGCCAGGCACGTTCGAGCAGAGTCGCAGCGATGCCAGAAGATCGATGGCGTGGAGGTAATCCCGGGCATGCTCCCGCTCGCCCGAGAAGACGAGCCAGCCCACCCGCAGGCCACAGGCCCGGTAGACCTTGCTCAGTCCTGAGAAGGTGAGGCAGAGCGCCTGCCTGGCGAGCGTGGCTAGCGGCACGAACTCGGCCCCGTCATAGAGCATCTCGTCGTAGATCTCATCGGCGCAGAGCACCAGATGCCTCCGTTCGGCGATCCCAGCCAGGGCCGCGAGCACCTCACGGGGATAGACCGCCCCGGATGGATTGTTCGGATTGATCACCACGATCGCCCGGGTGCGGTCCGTCACGAGGCTCTCGACCTCGGCTGGATCGGGCACGAAGCCCCGCTCGGGCCGGCAGGGATAATGCACCGCCTTCGCCCCGTGGATCACCACGCTTGCGGTCCAGAGTGGATAGTCGGGGCTGGGCACGAGCACCTCGTCGCCCGGATTGAGCAACGCCCGCATCGCCAGCATGATGAGTTCAGAAACCCCGTTGCCAATGAACACGTCATCGGCGGTGACGTCCATCACCCCCCGATTCTGCTGCTGCATCACCACCGCCTCGCGGGCGGGGAAGATGCCCTTTTGGTGCGAATAGGGATCGGCCTGATGGAGGTTCTCCACGATCGCCACCCGCATCGACGATGGCATCCGAAAGCCGAAGGCTCCGGGGTTGCCGATGTTGAGCTTGATGATGTCGTGGCCTTCCCGTTCGAGCTGCTCGGCTCGGCGGGCCAGGGCTCCGCGAATCTCGTACTTCACCTCGTGGAGATGCTCGGAGGCGCGCAGGGGCTGGAGGGTCATCGGAGGCTCGCGAAGGCGGAAAAACCCGATTGTAATTCATCCCGGAAGCCTCCGGGGACCACCGGGTTGTCGGGTGAAACCGCTCCGACACGGCCAGGCCACGGGAGCGGCTGCCCCGGCCAGCGGAATGGATCACGGGAGCCGCTTCCACGCTGTGTCCCCCGAATCGCGTCGGGGGCTTCGATTGCCGCCTCGCACGACGTGTGCATGATCGCGTGGAGCACCGCCGTCATCGCCGGCCCCGTCTTAGTCTTCGAACTCCTTCAGTAGTCCGAGGATCGCGGCGGCGATGTCGGCCTCGTCGCTGGGGCGGTATCCGTTCCAGACCCGGCGAATGCGGGCGTCGGGGCCGATCAGGTAGGTCGTGGGCAGCGACGTGAGCCCGACCGACTCGCTGAACATCATGCCGGTCAGGGAGTCGGCGAAGATCCAGGCGGAGATGTCGAGCCGTTGTGCCGTTAGGAACCGTGCCGTCTCGCCAGCCAGGTCGCCATCGTCGCCGCCGGCTCCGATCGACACCGGAATGAATTGAAACCGCTCGTCATCGGCCAGGCCCTGGGCGATCCGGACGAGGCCGGGGAGCTCACGGCGGCAGGGGGGGCACCATGTTCCCCAGAAGTTGAGCAGCGTGACCTTGCCGGCGAGCCCGGGAGCCGCGGTCGTCGGGTTTTGCACCGACACGACCGGCAGGCCGCGGAGGGCGACGCCCACGGCCGGGTGCCGAGGTGCTTCGCCGCAGCCGGCAGCCGCGACTGCGATCGCAGCGAGGACCGCGGCAGTCCACGACTGCCGGAAGAAGCCGATCGAGGAGGGTATCATCGGAGTCGGTGTCCTGGCCCGTGTTTGGATTCGTGGCGGAGCGAACACAAAGTGTACGAAGTCGAGCAGAAATACCGGGTCGGGGATCCGGCAGCCCTCGAGGCCCGACTCATCGGGTTGGCGGCCCGGTTTCGGGAGCCGATCGAGCAGGTCGATCGCTACTTCGCGCATCCGTGCCGAGACTTCGCGAAGACCGACGAGGCGCTGCGGCTTCGGCGGGTGGGGAACGACGTGGCCGTCACCTGGAAGGGACCGCGGATCGATTCGGCGGTGAAGACCCGCCGGGAAATCGAACTCGGTCTGGCAGAGCCGCCGCCGCTCCCGGGCGGCCCGCGGGGCGCTTCGGCCACGCTCGATCGCTGGACGGAGTTGCTCGAGGCCCTCGGATTTCGGCCGGTCCGCGAGGTGGCCAAGCGACGGCGGCCGGCCCGGGTGCCGTGGCGGGGAACGGAGGTCGAGGTGGCGCTCGACACCGTGACCGGCCTCGGCAGGTTTGTGGAACTCGAACTCCAGGCCTCGCCGGGCGAACTCCCTCAGGCCACCGCCTGCATCGAGTCGCTGGCCCATGAACTCGGCTGCACCGAGATCGAACGCCGCAGCTACCTGGAGCTCATCCTGGCAGCGAACATTCAGCGGTAGCCTTTGAGGCAGCGGCAGTTGGCGTGGCAGGGCCGCCCGCAACGAGCTTAAAGCGGCCGAGGCGAGGACGAGAAAACGCGTACACTGCGATTCCGCCGTCCCCGCCACCGCCCGCCCCATGCCATCGTCGAGATCCGAGCCCCAGCCAGCCGACGCCTGTGCGGCGCGGGAGCCGTGGAATACGCTCTGGATCATCGTCTATCAGGTGCTCGTGCGGGTCGGCTGGCTGTTCAAGACTGAGACTGTGATCATGCCGGCGGTGCTCGATGCCGTCGTTGATTCGGGGCCGCTGCGGGGATTGCTGCCGATCCTCAACAGGGGCGGCCAGAGTCTGCCGCCGCTGTTCTTCGCCGGACCGCTCGGGCGGATGCGGCGGAAGTGGCCGGCAGCGGTCGTCACGACGGGGATGATGGCCGCCTGCTTCGGCGGGCTGGCATTCCTCTGGCAGGCGCTCGCGCCGACCAGGCCGGAGCTGCTGGCGGGGGTGTTTCTCGCCATCTACGGCACATTCGCAGCTGTCAACGGGCTCAACCAGCTCGTGCTGGCGACGCTCCAGGGCAAGCTGATCGCCGCCGGCAACCGCGGCCGGGCGATGCTCTTCAGCGTGTCGCTCGGGAGTGTTGCCGCGATCACGGCGGCCATCTGGTGCCTCGGTCCCTGGCTTGCCGAGGCCAACGGGTTTCCGCGGATCTTCGCGGCGACGGCCTTCTTCTACCTGCTGGCGGCGGGCGTGCCGCTCCTGCTCGACGAACCGGCGGATGATCGTCCGCTCCAGGCCGCTGGCGAAGGAGCGACGGGCTGGCGGGCGGGCCTGGACGCCTGGCGCCAGACTCTGGCCGCTGATCCGGCGCTGTTCCGGTTGGCGATCGTGGCCGCCTGCTTCTCGGCGGTGATCATGCTCTTTCCCCACTACCAGGCCTATGCCCGCGATGTGCTCGGCACCGCATCGCGGAGCCTGGTGACCTGGGTGGTCGTGCAGAACATCGCCACCGGGGTGGCGAGTCTCGTGGCCGGTCCGCTCGCGGATCGTCGCGGCACCCGGCTCGTACTCGTGTGGCTGATGGCGCTGTCCTCATGCACGCCGCTGATCGTCACGGCGATGTCGCTCCTGCCCGCCTGGTCGGCGGGCCGCTGGTTTTGGCTTGTCTATGCGCCGCTGGGGCTCAATCCGATCGCGCTCAAGATCTTCATGCATTACTCGCTGGAACTGGCCCCGGCGCAGTCCCAGCACCCGCGGTATGTGAGCCTCGTGGGGGCGGCCCTGGCGGCTCCCTTCGTGCTCTCCCCGCTGGTGGGCTTCGCGGTCGACACCATCGGGTTTCGGCCGGTGTTTCTGGCCGGTGCGGCCGTGATCGCCGCCGGAGCGGCCGTGGCCGCGGGGCTGCCGGAGCCGCGGCATGCATCCGCGGAGGGCCGGCCGGCGGTGCCCGGGTATGATCCCTAGGCGCCTGGCCAAGCGGTCGGTCGCGGGGAGTTCAGCCTCATGATGATGATGATGACGATGACGGGCCGAAACCTGGTGGGCTGCGGGCTCATGCTCGCGGCAGGCTGGCTCGTCGCCGCAGCGGCGTTGGCCGTGCCTGCGATGAGGATCGAGCCCTTGTGCCCGGTGTCCGAC
>JBJOHE010000138.1:0-4532 GCA_046047895.1 Planctomycetota bacterium
GTGCCCGAGGTGGTGCGAAAGCTTGGGGTGATCACGCAGACGTAATACCGGTGGAATCGGGAATACGGCGGCCTGCGGACGGACCAAGCAAAGCGGCTGAAGGATCGCGAGAAGGAGAACGCCCGGCTGAAGCGACTCCTGGCAGACGCCGAACTGGATAAGGATAAGGCGATTCTTCGGGAGGCCGCCTCGGGAGACTTCTGAGCTCGGCGAGGCATCGCCACACGGTCGAGTGCCTGCGTGACACGCTCGGCCGCGATGTGGTGACCGAACGCCGGGCATGCCGGGCGCTGGTGCAGGCCAGGAACACGCAACGCCGGAAGGCGAGTGTTGCCGACGACGAGCCGCAGTTCGTGGAGCGGATCGTCTGGATGTCCCGCGAGTATGGGCGGTATGGCTACCGCCGCATGACAGCCCTTCTGCGGGCCGAAGGCTGGTGGGTGAACCCCAAGCGGGTCGGGTGGAGAGGATCTGGCGACAGGAAGGCCTGAACGTGCCTGCCAAACAGCAGAAGCGGCGAAGCCTCTGGCTTGGAGATGCGTCGTGCATCCGGTTGCGGTCGACGCACAGGAACCGTGCTTGGAGATAGGACTTCTTCAAGGACCGGAGGGCGGCTGGTCGGGTGATTCGGATGCTGACGATCGTGGACGAGTTCACGCGGGAGTGTCTTGCGATCGATGTGGCGAGGAAACTCACCAGCGAGGATGTCTTGGAACGGCTCAGCGACCTGTTCGTTCGCAGGGGTGTGCCGAACCACGTCCGCAGCGACAACGGCTCGGAGTTCACCGCCAAGCCGGTGCGGGAATGGCTTGAGCGGGTCGGAGTGACGACGCTCTACATCGAGCCAGGGTCGCCCTGGGATAACGGGTACGTGGAGAGTTTTCAAGTAAAAAATCCCGTATTTTTAGCTCAGGCGGCGGCTATCTCAGAAAACCAGGTGCTGCCATGCCTTTAAAGTAAAGTGATCCAAACACTTGACAACTATGACTTCCTGCCGTCATTATAGAGAGGGTTTTATTAATCGGCGTCTAGAAAGGGGTGCTTTCCGTGATTTCTCCATCTGCTCAGGCGAAATACGACCTTGGCCACAGGCGTGGCTTCACCCTTGTAGAGCTCCTGGTCGTCATTGCGATCATCGGCACTCTCGTCGGCCTTCTCCTGCCAGCGGTGCAGGCGGCCCGCGAGGCGGCCAGGAGATCCCACTGCCAAAACAATCTCAAGCAGATAGGGCTCGGCATCCTGAGCCACCACGACGCTCGTAATCGTCTGCCTCCCGGCGGCGCCCAAGACCAGGTTCCATTTGGGACTTGGGCAACCCCCAATAACGCTGCCTTGGAGTGGGGAACGAGTTGGATGACATACATCCTTCCCTACATTGAGGAATCCCAACTCTATTCCACGCTAGATCTGAGCCAAGGATCCGGCTTTGGAACAGCGTCAATCGGGAATCGGCAAAAAATTAGCAAAGTCTTCATTTCCACTTGGTGGTGCACATCGGCCCCTTTTCCCAAAGCGGCGTCGTTTCAGGGCTGGGGCGGCGGAAACATCATGGCCGCCACATACACGGCTGTTTCAGGCGCCGTCGATGGATTGATTCCTGGGTTTCAGGAGACACGCACGAGAACCGGCAGCGGCGGCACCACCGGAGGGATCGTCAGCGGTGGTGGGGCGTTGATACCAAACGGACAGCTCAGGCTTTCTCATTTGCTTGATGGATCGAGCAAGACCGTAGCCGTCAGCGAACAAGCTGATTATCTGGTATCGACCAACGGTAGCCGGCAGCCGTGGCGAGCAGGCTATGAAATCGGCTGGATGGGGGGCTGCGGTGACAGCAAGCTCCTGCCGAGCTACGTAAGGGCCGGTGGCGCTGACAATCGCACTCTCAACCAGTCCACGATTCGGTACCCGTTAAACAAAAAAACGGGCTGGGCCACAGGGACGGGAGACTGTGCGGGAACCGGTGTCTGCAAGGATCAAGGAGCCAACATCCCGCTGAACTCCGCCCATACGGCTGGAGTGAACGCTGTGTTTTGCGACGGTTCCGTCCGTTTTCTTGCAGACTCCATTTCAATGGCCGCATTGGCGCAAGCCGCTACTCGTGACGACGGCCAGCCCAGTCAGGGCGACGACCCGTGAGCCCAGCAGGATAACGCGACCCTTTCCATGTGACCCTCGCCGAATATCGGATGCCCCTCGCAGCACATCTGGTTTTTCAGGATTCGACTCATGCACCATCACACTTCCGCCCTCGTCCTTGCATTGGGTCTATGGGCGTTCCTTGGCGGATGCGGCCAGAAGACAAGACAGGAAAAAACATATCCTGTTGCTGGTACCGTTCGCGTGGATGAAGAGCCGCTCAAGGACGGGGAAATCTATTTCAGGGTCATCGAAACTGGGTCTCTGATGATCGTACCCGTCAAGGAAGGTCGATTCGCGGGGAGGGCCCCAGGGGGCAGAAACCGCGTAGAGATCAACGCCTTTCGTGAAGTGATCACGCCGGAAGGCAAGGCTATGTATGGCGAACTTGCCACCCCGAGCCGCCACAACACGATCCCTGCCAAGTACAACCTCGAAAGCAACCTTCATGCGGATGTGCAACCGGATGGTGGCAACAAGTTCGCCTTTGAGGTGAGTCTTCAATAGATTCCGAGTACGGCTTTTGCCATTTCGGTTGGGTGACGTTCTCCCCGTTTCTTGATCCATCCAGGATGTTAGGTTTTTTGACCTTCGCATCACCAGAAAGGGTGGGTTTTTTGGATGGGAAAGAAGCACTTTACGGAAGAGCAGATTGCGTTCGCTTTGAGGCAGGCTGAGTCGGGCACATCGGTGGCCGAGGTCATCCGGAAGCTCGGCATCAGCGAGCAGACTTTTTACAGATAGAAGAAGCGGTTCGCGGGACTCGGCATCGCCGAGCTGCGTCGTTTTCGGACCTTGGAGGAGGAGAACCGAAAGTTCAAGCAGTTGGTGGCCGACCTCAGCCTCGACAAGAAGATGCTCCAGGATGTGCTCTCAAAAAAACTTTGAGGCCTGCGGTGAGGCGTGTTTTGTGGCGGGAGGTGCAGGTCGTATATCGGGTTGCCGAGCGTCGGGCGTGCCGGGTTCTGGGATTTGCCCGATCCAGCTTCCGCTACCGGAGCAGGCGTGATCTGCGGGCCGAGCTTCGCGTTCGACTTCGAGACCTGGCCACGAGCCGGGTGCACTATGGGTATCAAAGGCTCTGGGTACTCCTGCGGCGTGAAGGATGGGTTCGGACACCGTCGGAGTTTGCGCGGCTGTTATCTAGGCATGCCCAGATAACAGCCCTGCATTTCGAACAACCCGGCTGGTATCACGCTGGGGGCGGCGTCAGCAGGGCTACCCTGGTATTAGAAACTGGTTCCATGTCATGGGGGCAGGTCATCCGCCATCAAGCAGGTTCTTGAGAGCCAATACGGAATAGGAACGGCCTCGGCTGGCTTGTTTTTCAGAAACGAGCTGAAAGAATGGAAGACTCGAGTCCTTTACCGCCCACTCCATCCGAGGCCTCCTCACGGATTCTGCCATGTATCGACTTTGCTTCACCGGAAGTCACCCGGCACGGCTCGTCGTGGCCGGGATCGTGGCGGCGGTTGCCTTGGCGGCCTCGCCAGCCGCCGCCTGCACCCGTTGCCTCCATGTCTTCGCCGACGGCACCGTGATCGTCGGCCGCTCGATGGACTGGATGGAAGACCCCGGCTCAGAAATCTGGTGCTTCCCGCGGGGCATGGAGCGACAGGGAAACGCTGGCTCACAGAGCCTTCGGTGGACGAGCCGATACGGGTCAGTGGTGGTCAGCTTCTATGGGGTGGCGAGCGTCGATGGCATGAACGAAAAGGGGCTCGTCACAAACACGCTCTATCTCGCCGAGAGCAATTACGGCACGCCCGCCTCCGGTCGGCCGACCCTCTCGATCGGTGGCTGGGCCCAGTATGTGCTCGATTCCTACGCCACCGTCGCCGAGGCCGTGACGGAACTGCGCAAGGAACCATTCACGATCATCGCGCCGGTCCTGCCCAACGGTGAGCCTGCCGTGGGGCACCTCGCCATCTCCGATCCCTCGGGCGACTCGGCGATCTTCGAATACCTCGGTGGTCGCCTCGTGATCCATCATGGCCGCGACTTCACGGTGATGACCAACTCGCCTCCCTTCGACGACCAGCTCGCGCTCGACGCCTACTGGAAGGAGATCGGCGGCGACGTGATGCTGCCCGGCACGATTCGCGCCAGCGACCGCTTCGTGCGGGCCAGCTACTACAGCGGCGCGATTCCAAAAGATCTCACCGGCATCCGCGCCATCGCGTCGGTGTTCAGCGTGATTCGCAACGCTTCGGCCCCGCTCGGCATCACCACGCCGGGTGAGCCGAATGTGGCGAGCACGATCTGGCGGACGGTGCACGACCAGAAGGACCGCGTTCTTTACTTCGACTCCGCCACGAGCCCGACCGTGTTTTGGGTGCCACTTGAGAAACTCGATTTCTCTGCCGGCAGCGGCGTGAAGCGATTGCCGCTGAAGG
>JBJOHE010000139.1:0-5997 GCA_046047895.1 Planctomycetota bacterium
GGCAGGCCGTCCCGTTTCCGCGTGATCCCCGCTGACCCCCTCAGCGGGGGTCGCGAGATCAAGCCTTCTTGGCGAGCTTCCGCTTCCGCCAGGCCGAGGCACCGAGGGTGGCGATGCCGGCAGCAGCCAGGCCGAGCGTCGAGGGCTCCGGCACGGCCGTGGTGTAGATCTTGAAGAACTGCGTGCCGACCACGTTCTGCATCGAGTAGACCCGGTTGCCGGTCGCGAAACCGCCTTCGGTGGTCGCTCCGAGGGCAGCCAGAGCCTGGGCAGAGGTCAGGTTCGTCGGGCCGAAGGTGCCGAACGAAAACTCGGGAGTGCCGACGTAGCCGGGGATCGTCGAGGCGTAGACAGCGGTCGTGCCCGGGATCGCAGCGCCAGTGCTGCCCGTCGAGCCACCCGTCTGCACCGTCCACGGCGAGCCGATCACGAGATTGTTGGCATTGAGGCTGTCATTGCTCGGGCCAGCCCCGCCGTTCACGTTCGGCAGCGACCAGGTCTGGAAGGCCGAGCCGAAGGCGTTGCCGGGGTTGGCACCGGTCTGCGGGAAGAACAGCGGCCAGGTGCCCGACGGGAAGTAGTAGTCGTTGACGTTCGTCGAGAGCGTGCCGATCGCCGGATCCATCTCGACGCCGAAGGAGTTGACACCGTAGCTCAGCGGAACCTGCGAGGGGTTCGTGTACGAGCCGCCGGTGCCAACCGCGTTGCCCGGATTCATCCGGAATTCGCCGGTGTCGATGTTGAAGAGAATGTATGCGTCACCGACCTGGGTCTGAGCCTTGGTGGTGCCCACGAAGGCCATGGTGGCGATGGCGAGAGCAGCGACAACGCTGCGGATCATGCGAACAGACATGGTGTCAAACTCCTGAAAAAGAAAAGTTGGGGGTTACGCAAAACTGTCGGGATCCACGACCACGCCGGCTCTCGAATCCACGGGAAGGGACGCGAGGGGGGACCGACCTGGCCGAACGCAACTGACCCCCGGCCGAACCGCTTTCGGTTGGCTGTTCCGCCGGGACACCTGCTCAAGGCTCGGTCGCTGTGACCTCGCCCCTTGCGGGTGCAGTGACAGCAATTGCGAACGGCGTGCCAAAGTCAGATTGCGAGCAATCGATGAAGCCGGCAGGACCGGAAACCGCGGTAAAACCCGGCGTTCCCGCAATCGGGGGCGTGGAAGAATTTTTCCGGGCCGCTCGCGAGGGCCTCGGGCTCACCAACTTGGTGTCACCACCTCGGTGAGACGCTCACCAAAATGGTGAGGGGGTCGTTTGCGGCTCGAGAAGCGGCCACAAACCCACGGAAAAGTGACGGCACCAGCCTGCTCAAGGCTGATCGCCGGCATTCCGTTTCCATGCTGCGCGCAGGTTCCTGCGATTCCCGCAGGATCAACGCGCAGCGGCCTATTCAAAGGCCCCATCAAACCTGTTTTGGCCGTAGGAAACCGGTTTTTGCCATGCGCGGGCCATGCGGCCACACAGTGGCCCCCGGCACCGCACTCAGCGACGTTCCAGCCCTCAGCCCTCCTTCAAATCTCGATCTCGCGGCTCACCAAAATCGTGGGTTTCAGACGGCCATTCCGTCCGTCTGGAGAACAGTGCACACCGCGTGCCAAACAGAAGGAAAACATTCGGGCCCGAAAGTCGCCTGCGCACGACGAGGCCCGGGCTCTTCGAAAAAAGCCCGGGCCCGTGCCGCGGAAGGAACGCGAAAACCGCCCCGTCAAGGCACTACCGCCGCCGGCGGGCGGCCAGTGCCGCTGCCGCGACGGCCAGGCCCATGAGGCCCGTGAGGCCCGGCTCAGGCACGGCAGCCGGGCTGCCGAGGCTGCCTGCCGTGGGGGCCGCCGGGAAGTAATTCCCGCGTCCGTAGGCACCGGCCGTGTTGATCGACACAAGGTCGAACACGTTGGTCACCCCGTCGTAATTGAAGTCGCCCTGGCTCCAGACCGCGGCCCCGCCGGAGCCATATTTTCCAGCGCTATTGACCGAAACCAGGTCGAACACGTCCACCTGACCGTTGAGATTCACGTCGCCTGAGGCCGCAAACGAGACCTGGGCCGAGCCGTCACCGGCCACCACGTAGCCGACGGCCCGAGTGCCGCCGGAGGCCGCTGCCGCACTGGAAGTGATCCCCGTCGTGCCGTTCCAAGCCCCACCGTTGCGGCCGGCCACGATGTCGGCCCGCAGGTCGGCCGCCGTGATTCCCCCGGCAGCGACCGTGATCCCGCCCGCGCCGAGGTCGACGCGGCCGCCGCCGCCCGTCTCCGCCACGGCCAGCGACCCGACGGCCACGGTCACCCGGGCATCCTGCACCAGCGATAGCGAGCCGCCGGCGCCGACGGTCGTGGCCGGCGCACCGGCGAGCGACCCGGCGTTGATCGCAAGTGCCGCGATCCCGGTCGTGCCATTGACGGCGAGGGTGGCCGCCGACAGCGTGCCGCCGTCGACGATGACCGACGGGCTCTTCATGGTCACTCCTGCATCGACCGCCAGCGTGCTGCCGGTGTCGACCGTCACGCTCGTGGCGGCCAGGCCGTTGGCGTTCGCCACCCGCAGCGTGCCAGCCGAGATCGTCGTCGGCCCGGTGTAGGCATTGGCCGCGTCGAATACGACCGTGCCGGCCCCGGTCTTCGTCACCGAGTCGGCCGCGAGGATTTGGGCATAGCCGGCCTGCGCCTGGGTGACGCTGCCGCTGGCCACGTTGATCACGATGTCGCTTGTGGGAGCGTAGCTGGCCTGCATCACATAACCGGCAGTGGGAGTGAAGCCGTCGAACAGGGCCGTGGTGGCCACCATCGTGATCCCGGCCGACAGGGCCGTTCCCTCCTTGGCGTTCCAATTCGGCAGGCTATACCAGCCCACGCCATTGTGGGTGGTGTCGGTGCCAAAGCCGTCACCGTAGACGTAAGTGTCGTAGCTGCCGCCTGTGATCGCGGCGGTGGAGTCGGCCGTGGTGAAGAAGCCGCCGGTAAAGGTGTCAGAATCGGTGAGCGAGGCCACGTTGAGAAACAGCGTGACCGTGTTGTCGCCTCCAAGGGCCGTCGGCAGGCCAGTCGCGTCCGTGAGTCTCAGAACGTCGTTTTCGCTGGCGGAGGGCGAGAACCAGACGGGCTCGGCGTTGGCCGTGTTGAAGTCGAATTCAAACCCCGTGGTAGTCGAAACTGTCACGCTCGAGGCCGTGAGGATGCCCGGCCCAAGGTCGCCCTCGGGCGTCACGAGGCCCGGCCCGCTCACCGCACCGATCACACCGTAGCCCTCGACCTTGCCCTGGTCGAGCACCACCGACACGCCGGCGTAGTCGCCGTTGAACCGGGCCACCGCATTGACCTCGGGCTGGACCGCGCCCGCGAACGTGTTGCCGAACAGGCTCGTGAACTCCACCCGGCCCTTGTCGGCCCCGGGGGTCGTGTTGCTCGTGATGATCCGGAGCGTGGTGCCGGCCGTGCCCGTGAGGCTGCCGGCAAGCGTCAATTCCTCGGTGGTCGGATTGAGCGGATCGGGCGTAGCTGAGTTGAGGATCGAGAGCGTGCTGTCGGCCGTGACATTGAGGGCGTTGAGCAGTTCGACATCGTCACCGGTGCCCTGGCCGAGCGTGCCTCCCTGGAGTTCGATCGCCAGCGCCGGATTCTGAGCGAAGGTATAGGTCTGCCCCGAGGTCTCCAGCCGCAGGATCCCCGCGGGCTTCACCTCGACGCCGCTCGTCTGGGTCGGAATGCCGTCGTAATGCACCTTGAGGGTGCCCCGCTCCACGATCGTGCGGCCGCTGTAGTCTTTCACCGCGCCGTCACTGATCGTCTGAGTGGAGGCGTCGAGCCGCTGGGCTCCGGCGCCGGGGGAGTCGATCACCAGGTCGCCCGTGCCGCGGAGAAAGCCGTCGAGCACCACGTCGGCGTCGCCCGTGATGCTCACGGTCAGCGAATTGCCGAGCGTAATCGTGCCGAGGCCGGCGATGCCGTTGACCGTCTCGCTATGGCCCGCGAGGTCGGCGTTCATAAACCGAGCCACCGTCAGCCGCGAGGCGTCGGGGATCACCTCGCTGGCAGCCACCTGCAACAGACCGTCTGCCACGCTCGTGAAGCCCGTGTAGTCGTTGGCGGTGCCGGCGAGCACGAGCGTGCCGGAACCGATCAGGGCCAGGCCGCTATCGCCGGTGAGCTTCGCTCCAACCGTGGCCGTGTAGGTCGGGTCGACCTGGATCGTCGCGGTGGTCACCGAGCCGGCGCCGGCCGCGAGCGTGACGCCACTCGTGGCGAAGGTGAGCCCCAGCGGGGCCACATTCGCGTCCACCGCGACCGTACCTGCCGAGCCGCCGAACACGGCGGTGCTGCCGTCGGCCCACGGGCCGCCCGAAACCACCGCATCCGAAGCCGACCAATTCCCGCCGGCTGCCGTCCAGCTGCCGCTGCCGCCGAGGGCCGTGCCGGAGGCCGTCCAATACAGCGTGCCGCTCGGTGTCTCCACAACGGCGATGCCCGGCGAGCCGATGTTGGAGGGCGTGCTTGAGGTGGTGTAAGCCTCGGCGATCCCCGGCACGCTCACCGTCCCCGTGGCGGCAGTCGCCACGTCACCGAGCGCGTCGTACGACCAGTAGAAGGTGGAGCCACCCGTTGCGGCGCCAAAGCTCGTCCGCGGGGTCACCTCGGTGCCGGTGGAATCAAACACCACCACGCCGTCGCCACCAGAACTGAAGCTGATGCCCGAGCCGGCATACGTCGCGATCTTCGGATTCCGCACGTCGCCCGGCGCGGTGCCCAGGCTCCAAAAGGCCTGGAACGGCTCAACCTGGTCGGCGGGTGTGAGGGTTGTCACCTCCAGCATCACGGCCGACTCGCCGGGATCGAGCATCGTCCAGGCGGGATCGGGGCCGAGGGTGAACGGCACCAGCTCGTATGACGAGGCGAAGTTGAACGAGCCGTCGTCCATCCGCCAGCCGGTCACATCCACGGCAGTGTCGCCATAGTTGGTCACCTCGAACCAGTCGGCGGTGCCGCCGACGCCGCTGGAGCTCATCACCTCAGTGATTCGGAGGACTCCCGCGGCCTGCACGGAAGCGGCCCAGGAGGCGATGGAAAGCATGGCGAGCAACGACGAGCGGCGAAGACGAGACAGCATCGGGACGAACTCCGGGGGCTGCGAAAGGAAGGGGAAAGGATCGGGACGGGGGGAAGGACGAAACTCGAGGCTAGCGGTCAGGCGTGATGGCTTGGTGCGCAGGGCCGGCCGGCGACAGGGCCTCGGGCAGCGTTACAACCCAGAGGCAGCTCCTCGGAGCGGGCTGGTCGACTTCGGCAGTTACGCCGAAATCGTTGTCGTTCACCAGGAGCACCCGCTGGTCATCGAGCACGGCCAGGCCCTCCAGCTTCACGGCCGCATCCGCCGGATGGCCGATGTCGGCCCGGATCTGTGGCAGCAGCGGAGCAAGGTCCGCCACCAGCGTCTTCGGCAGCGGCTGGATGCCCGCTGCGGGCAGGTCAGCAATGGTCTCAAGCGGCTCCCCGTCGCCAACCTGCGTACGGGGCAGCGTGTCCGTCGCCCCTGCGGGGTCGATGCGATAGAGCCGCGCGAGCCCGCCGTCAGCCTGCTCGAGCACGAGGAGCGTGCCGTCGGCGAGGGCGGCAAGGGCACAGAGTTTGCCGTCGTCGGGTGGCGTTCCGGAGGCGAGCCAACCGGCTGCAGCGGGATCTCCCAGGCGATACACATGCTCGGCGAGCGGACGGCCGGAGCCGGCATCCGCCACGAGCATCCGCACGTTGCCAGTCGCCTTCCCTGCTCCCTTGGCGGGATGATCGAGCGGACTCTGGAGCAGGATGAAGAGCTTCGTCGCATCGGGCGACAAGGCAAGCCCCTCGAAGCCGCGGTTGTCGCGGCGATTTCCGTAGGCGGCGGGGAGGTCGTCAATCACGCGGGTGTCGGCCTCCGGGAGGCTCACGCCGGCCGGCACATGCCGCTCGACAACCTGGCCCGCGGGCGACACCCGCAGCAGCGACGGCCGATACTC
>JBJOHE010000140.1:0-7814 GCA_046047895.1 Planctomycetota bacterium
GCAGTGCCGAAGGCCAAATCGTGCCGGTGATTGCGGGCCAGGCGGCCGAAGCGATGGCCCTCTCGTCCCGGCTGGCGGCGGCAGGGTTGTTCGTGCCGGCGATTCGCCCACCGAGCGTGGCCCCCGGCCGCTCGCTCGTGCGGGTGAGCCTCTCCTGGCTGCACAGCGACGACGATCTTGCGAGGCTCGCCGATGCCCTCATCCGCTGACCGTGAGTCGTGGTGTGTGATCGGCGCGGGGCCGTCTGGCCTGGCGGCCCTGCGGCATCTCCGGGCCGTCGGCCTCCCGGTCACCTGCCTCGAGCGGGAAACCGGCACCGGGGGCAACTGGTTCTTCGGCTCGGGGACGAGCCGGGTCTTCGCCTCCACCCGGCTGATCAGCTCCCAGCGGCTCACCGAATTCACCGACTTCCCGATGCCGCGGCACTGGCCCGCCTACCCGAATCATCAGCAGTGCCTCGCCTACCTGCGATCCTACGCGGCCCACTTCGGCCTCGACCCGTTCATCGAAACGGGCGTCGTGGTCGAGGCGATCGAGCCGGCTGGCCCCCCGGGAAGCGGCTGGCTCGTGCAAACGAGCCGCGGCCCGCGACGGTACGCCGGCGTGGTGATTGCCAGCGGCCATAACCACATTCCCAGGTATCCCGACATCCCCGGGCGGTTCGCGGGAGTCCTGCTCCATGCCGCCGACTACAAGAGCCCGACTGAGCCGGTGCCGCTCGCGGGCAAACGGGTGCTCGTGATCGGCGGGGGCAACTCCGGCTGTGACATCGCCGTCGAGTGCTCGCGGCATGCAGCCCTCACGTTCCACTCGACTCGCCGCGGCTACTACATCGTGCCCCGGTTCGTGCTCGGAAGGCCGGCCGATCTCCGGGGCGAGCGGCTGTTGAAGATGGCCGCCCCCGTGTGGCTGCGGCGGTTCGTCGCGCTCCGGGGCATCGCCCGCACCGTCGGCCTGCCCTGGAAGCATGGGCTTCCACGGCCCGACCACAAGCTGTTTGAAACCCATCCGGTGATCAACGCAGATCTCCTCGGGCAGATCGACACGGGCCGGATTCGACCAGCCAGCGACGTGGCCGCCTATGAAGGTCCATGCGTCGTCTTCCGCGACGGCACGCGGCAGGAATTCGACCTCGTCATCGCCGCGACCGGATACCAGACGACGATTCCCTTCATCGACGGTCGGCTGCTCGGAGCCGATTCGCCCACGTGCACGGCCCGGCTGTTCATGAACCTGCTCCATCCCACTCGTGACGACATCGCCGTGGTGGGACTGATCCAGCCCGACAGCGGCCAGTGGGGAATCACCGACATCCAGGCGAAGCTCGTGGCCCGGATGGCGCTGGCGGCTCGCGAGTCGCCCCGGGCGGCCGCCTGGCTCTACGCCCGCCGGCAGCGGCCGGCCCGCAAGGGACCGATCGATTACATCGCCTCCCCCCGGCATACGCTGGAAGTGGAGCACTTCTCCTACCGCCGCGAACTCGAACGGCTGGTGGCGGCGGTCGATCGTCGGCTGCGGGTGACGGCGAGGATGTGAGCGACTGCCGGACCGCTCGCCTCCATTGCCCAACCTTCCAAATCGCGCTAGAGCTCTATCGAATGCGCTCTACGGGCGGCCTGCCAGCCTGCGGGCGTCCGCCCAGTGGCGGTCGATGATCCGCAGATGGTGGAGGTGGGCCGCCGCCGATTCGCCGGCATACCCGGTCACGAGAAACCCACCCCGTTCGCATCGGCTCACTAGCATGAACTCGGGATCGGTGCCGGCCGCGGCGTCGCCCCGTCGGAGCCTGAGCTTCGCGAGGAGATAGTCGGCTGTTTCGGTGGTGCTCGCGTAGGGTGTCGGCTGGGCCGAGTGGGCGATGACAAACACCTTGCTGCCGGTGACGGCCCGACGGGCGAAGGCCAGAAAGCCTGCCATATCCGCCTCGCTCACCCGTCGCTCACCCGCGGCGGCGTCGAGGCCGGCGTAGATCGAATCCGCCGCGACGATGGCATCGATCCTGCCCGCGGCGGGAGACCGAAGAATCTCACGGATCGCTCCGTATCCGGCGCTGAAGCTGGAAAGGGTGATCCGCTCCCAGTCTGATGGCACTTGGGAATCAGTGAACGTGCTGCTCCGATCCCAGGCCGCCCCCAGCAAGCTCTCGAACAAGGCCGGGTCATCACGGAAGGGCTGCGAGTAGGCCGCCGACAATCCCGGCATCGTGACGAGCAATACCGTCTCGCCGCCACAGTCCCGCTCCATGGCACGCCGCACCGCGTCGACGGCGCCGTGGAAGTGGACGATCAACTCGTGGCTGCCGACCTCGTCGGGCCGGATGGCCGGGCGGAGGAGGGTAGCCGAGCCAGTGCCAACCCGCCACGAGGGCAAGACATCGATCTCGCGGGATGCCCAAGCACCACCGGCCAGCGGCATCGGTTCGCTCTGTGTCGAAGCTTCATCCGCGAACAAGGCAAACCCCTGACAGCATGCGATCCCGGTCAAAATCATCATCAAGCGAAGCTTGGACATCATGGTGGCCACGGAGCCTTCCGGCAGCAGATGTTCGTTGATGTCGGCTGCCGTTCACAGACTGCGACCCGGCCGGCCGTTCGTCAACGGGGGAAACTGAGCGTAGGCGACCGAGCCGGGAGAGTCTGAGTGGCAGCTGGAGCCGGGGGCCGGCCGAAGAGCGCGTCGATGCCGCGACCGAGGCCGTCGTCGAAGACGGCCCGAGCGGTGTTCTCCAGGATCCTTTGCAGGGCCAGATCGAGTGCGCCGGCGTCGAATTGCGGTCGGGCCAGGCTGCCCTTGAGGGGGATCGTGATCGGGGTTCGCATCAGCTGGGCGAGCACCGGCGTCTGGCCGACGAGATCGCCCCGCAGGGCCACCTCCACAACGGCGGCCAATTCCCCCTCGGCGCCGACGCTGCCCTGGGATCGCACGGTGAATGGCCCAGAATCCATCACCAGCCCCTCGTGCCAGATGCGGCGCTCAGCCAGTTGGATCCGCACGGGCTCGGGCCTCACCCGAAGCAGCACGGGCTGATCGGCAAGCGTGAACCGGGGATCGACCACCGCCTGAAGCTTGGCCAGGAGATTCACCAGCGGCTGCATCGCACCGCTCGGCCGCACCTCCAGTTGCTCGAACACGACCTGGCCGGCAAGGTCGCCGGCGAAGGGATCGCCCAGCGGCACCCGCCCGCCCGCCGTGTCGATCGTCACCAGGCCGGCGGCATGGGTGGCCCCCGCGAGCACCGGCGACACCCAGCCGAGAAACCGCTCGCAGATCACGCCGGTGAGGCCCACCCGCTCCGCGACCCGGCCCGGTGGCAGCACAAGTTCTCCCGGCAGTCGGCCGAGCTCGAGCCACGGCGCGCCGCGGATTCGTCCGCCGGATGCCGCCAGGTCGAAGGGCCCGAAGGCCAGCTGCCCCTCGACAAGCCGAATCGCCAGATCGCCGGCCGCAAGCGGGAAGCCATCGAGGTCGGCGGCGGTCCAGGCGGCCGTCGTGTCGAACGACATTCCCTGGAACGGCCTGCCGAGCCCCGCCGATGCCGCCGCAGACTTCGCCGGCAGCCGCACCGTCGCATCGCCGCCCCCGCGGGTCGCGGTCAGCCACGACTCCGGCAGGGGCACGGTCTGGCCCGCTGACGCAGCGGGCCCGTGATCGACGGCCACCCGTGGCCGCGGCCCGGCCAGCGATCCGCGAAACGCAAACGGTCTGCCCCCGGATCCGGCCACCCGGATCCGACCACCCGTCCAGGGCGTGATCAGCCGGGTGAGTTGCTCCCAATCATAGGAGAGCGTTCCGTCGATCGTCGTCTGGCGGCGGTTCGCCAGATCCTCGACGCTGCCCCGCGCAGCGACCGCCACGGTGGACGACTCGACCGCCAGCCGTTCGACCACCAGCCGATCGGCCAGCGAAACCGCTCCGCCGGCCGAGCGGATGAACGGCCGGGTGACCTCGATGGTGAACGTCGCCTGCGGTTCATTCCAGACCGGCCGCGGCTGGGCTTCCTGCGATCGGGGCGGGCGTTCCGCGACCACCACCTGACTGCCGGTGATCTCTGCGAGAAGATTCAGGCCGGTCTGGGCCTGCGCGATGTCGAGCGTGCCCCAGGCTCGACCGCTGATCGGCCAGCGATCGGCGACCGCCGCGGATACGAGCCAGGGTTCGATCCGACCGAGATCGGCCTGCCACTGCAGCCGGCCGCGGAGCCGATTGAGCACCGCGGTCCAGCGGTCTTCAGGCGGTGCAGCCGACACCGTCGGCTCCCATGCGAGGCCGCCGCTGCGAAGCGAGAGCGAACTCGAGAGCAGTTCGGCCGACGAGACCTCGAGCCGGCCGGCGGACGGGCTGACGAGCCCGGCGGCGGTGAGCACGATCCGCGGTTCGGCCGCCTGTCGGTCGCCCAGCCGGAGGGTGAACCGCTCGATCTCGCCACCGGCGCGAGTGATCCGCCAGGTATCGCCAGCGGATTCAGCATCGGTGGCCACAGCCGCCGACGCCTCCAGTCGCCCGGCCAGTTCGAGTCCGTTGACAGCGAGCGTTGGCAGCATGGCACCGATCCGCCGCTGCCACTGGCCAACTTCCCCCGTCAGGGAACATTCGGCAGCGACCGCCGCACCGCCGGGGGTGGGACGCACCGCTGGCCCGGCAGCCGATCCAAGTCCCAGGATCGCGAGCGGCTGGATCACGCAGCCACCGGAAAGGGTGGCTTCGAGCGCGTCGCCGGCGGCTGTGACCATTCCTCGAGCCGATTCGATCGCCGACTGTTCGAGGCCAAACCGACCGGTCACCGCGGCATCGAGCGAGATCGTGTCGTCTTTCCAGGCCGCGCGGCCGGGGGCGGCCAGTTCGAATTCGGTGATGCTCAAGGCAGTCCTCACCGCCGTCAGGCCGGCGGCCGCCCGCTCCACATCCATCCGGCCCCGCAGCCGGCCCGCGAGCGACACGCCCCCGAAATCGATCACCTCCGCAAGCTCACCGGATAGCTCACCGAGATCGACGCTCCATTGGAGTTCAACGGCCGCCGGGGTGCCCGTGGCCGACAACTCAGCCGCCTGCGAGGTGATCCGCGCCTCCTCGATCCGCAGGCTCTCCTGCGGCCCCGGTCCACGGCGTCCCTTGAGCCAGGCGGTGAGGGGTTCGCTCCAGCGGAGCGGCCGCTCGCCGGTGGCGACGGCTCCGACCGGCACCATCGAGGTCGCGGCGGCGACGGTCGCCTCGCCTCCGGTCCGAACCGCCGCGACGTTACGGGAATCGAGCCGCAGTTCCAGCACGCGATCATCGCCGTCGCCCCTGGCGATCGCCCCAAGCTGCAGACTGCCGCCGGTGATCCGCACGTCGGACCGAACGGCCAGCCCGCCAGGCAGGCTCTTCGCCGCCGCTGCCAGATCGACCTCGGCGGCCAGCCCGCAGTCGTGGGAGGCACAGGCATCGAGCCACGCCCAGAGATCGCCACCAGGCAGCGGCAGCCGACCCGAGACCTCGGCCCGGATGACTGGTGAGACTGCTCGCAGCTCCCGCACCGACACAAGCCCGGCCGGGCTGACCACCAGATCGAAAGGCAGTTCGCAATGATCGACGCGGACCTCCTCGGCGAGCGTGTCGGCCCGGCAAACGGCCAGCCCGTCTATGACGATCCGGCCGCCCAGATCGTGGCCGGCGGGCCCGAAGGTCATGTCGAGTCGAATATCGGCCAGGCCGTCAACGAGCCGGGGCAGCCCAAACCTGGTCGCCGCCACGCTCGAAACGCCGAGCGGAACCCGATGGGCCGTCACCGCCAAGGGCCGCGGCGTCGCGGCGGCGACCGCCGGCGACGAGATCGTCCAGCCTCCGTCACGGGCAAGCGCTGTCGCGGCGGCGGCGGGAATCGTGGTGCGATCGAGCCGGTGCGCGGGTGCCGTGGTCGCAGTCACAGGATCTGAGGGCGAGCCGCCGCTGGTTACGGCCGCCGGAATACCGACATGGGCCAGCCGCCCGGCCAACGTCCAGCCGGCCAGCCTGCCATCAGGCTCGAGCGTGCCTGCGGCGATCAGGTCGGAGCACCGCCAGGCTTCACTCCTCCGGGTGTCGACCAGTTCGACTGTGGCGTCGACGAGTTCGAACTCGCAGGCCACGCCGCCGCCAGCCTGTCCACGGGCCAGCCAGCCGGCGAGGATGTCTTCGAGCGAACTGCCGCCAGGCCGCACGGCAACCACCGCCTCGACGCCGCTGAGCCGGACGGTGCCGAGATTGGTCGGGCTGGCCAAAAGGCCCAGGATTCCCTTCTCGATCAGAAGCGACTCGACGAGCACGGCCGGCCGGCCGGCCGGGTCGGTCAGCGTGAGATTCCGATACTCGATGCCCGACAGCCAGTTCCAGGTGGCGGCCGCCGACGCCACCCGCCCTTCGATGCCGGCAAACACAGCCTCCAACGGCCGATCACGGAGGCTCGTGTGCACAGCCACGGCCGGAGCCAGCCAGGCAGCCGCCCCAAGCACCGCCAGCGCGGCGAGGGAAAAGACCCCGAACCGCCGTCGGGGCCGCCGCTCCATCGGGTCTCGTGCCCTGCGCCTCGCCATGGGCCGAAGTATAGGGATCGGCCCGGTTTACCGCCTCGTGATTGGTCGCAGCCTCGAGCAGCATGCAGGCGGCCAGGCCGGCCCGCGGCCCGGTCCTCACGGCAGATCGGCCGGCGTGTCGATGTCGGCGAATCCGCGAAGGTCGGCCTCACTCTCGACCAGCGCCGCGCCGGCGACCAGATCGACGGCCTGTGGGTCGGACGCGGCCAGTTCGGCGAGCAGCCCGCGCAGACTCCTTCGGTCCGCCGCGACCGCCGCCTCGATCATCGATAGCAGATCCACCGAGATTGCCGAGCAGAGGAGCTGAGGCTCTTCGGCGACGAGCGGAACCACCCAACCGCGGCCGACGGCCGCGAGCCGCTCGATCAGCCGCCGAACGAGTTCAACCGTGAGCTGGGGCAGGTCGCAGGAGATCAACAGGGCCTGCCGCGGGGGGTGCTCGCCCGTGGCGACCGCATGCGCGAGCCCGTCGCGGATCGCCGCCAGCGGCCCCAGGTCGGGCTCACGATCGATGATCACCTCGACCTGATCAGGCAGCTGCGGCAGTGGACGACCGGCTGCGGTGACCACGATCACCCGGCCCGCCTCGGCCACGAGCACGCGGCAGACCCGGCCAAGCAGGCTATCACCGCCGATCTCCAGGGCTGCCTTGCCTCCGGGCCCAACGAGGCCGCCAAGCCGCCGCGACCGGCCACCGGCCGGCACGATCGCCACGGTGTCTTGTTTCCGTCGTCGGTCATCGCTGTGGCGGCCGCTGCTCATCGAGCGGGCAACGTATACTCTTCCAGGCTCCTTCCGCGAGTCTCCCGGAACCGCGATGACCCACCCTGCCCCCGACCCGCTCTTTGCGACCGCGCCCGACCGCCACGGCACCGGCAGTGAGAAGTGGGACCGCTGGGCGGGCCGCGATGTGATCCCAACCTGGGTCGCCGACATGGATTTCCGGGCGCCGGAAGTCGTGCTCGAGGCGATGCGGGCTCGGGTGGATCACGGAGTTTTTGGCTATACCGATCCTCCTCCCGGTTTCGCCCCGGCGCTGGCAGACCACCTCGGCCGCCGCCACGGCTGGCAGGTCGAGCCCGAATGGATCACGAGCACGCCGGGGGTGGTCAACGGGCTGGCGATCACCGCCCGTCTGCTCGCCGAACCCGGCAGCGGCATCATCACCTTCACGCCGGTCTACCCGCCGTTTCTCTCCCTGCCTGGTCTCGCCGGCCGCGAGTGCATCCGCGTGCCGCTGGCCCAGTCGGCAGCGGCCTGGACGAT
>JBJOHE010000141.1:0-8598 GCA_046047895.1 Planctomycetota bacterium
AGCCGGTCGACGTGCTCTCCGGCTGGCGGTTCGGCGACGGTGCGGCCTGGTATCTGGCGATCCGCGACGCCTCGACGCAGTTCTTTTTCGAACGGCTGCCGCGGGGCACACATGTGTTCGAGTATTCGCTGCGGGCCACCCACCGGGGTCAGGCCGCGACCGGTTTCGCCCGGATCCAGAGCCGCTACGCGCCCGAGTTTTCGGCCCACTCGGCCAGCATTCCGCTCGAGGTGCGGTGAGCGGCGTGGTCTCGAGGTCAGGGTGAAAGCCGGCCAACCAGATCTGCCACGCGATCGAGGCAGGGCTGGCCGCGGCCTGAGACCTGGCCGACACAGTGGCCGGCCGCATCAAGCACGGCGACATTCGCGTGCTGCTCGTCCATTCCCAGCGCCTTCTGCATGCTGCCGTTGAAGTCGATCAACACCGGCGCGCCGGCTGCTGCCCGCTGCACATGTCCGCGGGCCAGCCCCCGTAGAAATCGGGGCACCTCGGCCAGGCAGACCACCGGCATGATGGTGACCAAGGGAGCGGCCCCCTCGGAGCCAAACTGCATCTGCACGGCTCGTCCCAGCTCGAGTGCGGCGGAGCTACCGAGCCGGCCAGCGTAGACCACGATCAGGGGGCGACCACGGAAAGAGGCAAGCCTGACGGGTCGACCCCACGCATCTTCAAGCCCGACATCCACGGGCACGGTCCCTAGCTCGGTCACAGTCGGCCTCAAACCGCCTCACTCAGCCGCCTCGGATGTCGCCGCACCGCTCAAAATCGAATCGACCTTGTTTCGCGCGGCCCGCGACCCATCGATCAATCCGTGGACGAAGGGATTGTTTTGCGGAACCGACAGGGCGATCACCGCCATTGGAAACACCACTCCGTACGCCACGGCATAGGAGGTGGTGTAGAGGAATCGGTTTGCAAACAGGCCGGCCTGCGGCAGCGCCTTTCCCGCGGCGTCTCGGGCGGTCGCGGCGCCTTGCGAGACCGTTTCCGCCGCAGCCTGCATCGCATCCGCGACGGCGGCCAACGGATCGGGTGAGGTGCCTGCCGCCGACTCAGCGACCTGTGGATCGGTCATGTTCGCAGCTCCTACTGTGATGCCTGGCAAGCGTCTGAGCGACGCGATTTCGTGCCACTATTCTGCCGGTCTCTCGCTGTCTCTTGGATAGTAATGTGTGCCTGAAACCGTTGCAAACACCAGCTGATCAGAGGGGCTCCGCTCATCGGATTCTCATCCAGTGGCGTCGGCAAGGCTCGCGTCTGCCGTTGAACCCTCAAAAGATTCCTGAAGGCCCGTCAGGAAGTCTCGAGCATCTCCCACGGCTCGGGCGGATCCGTGGCGGGCACCGACACCAAGAGGGTTTCTGGGGGCCCCGAAGGCATGCTGGACGAAGCGGGAAGGAAAGCTGACTCCGTATCCGATGATCGCCCCGATGCAATACATGCCCTGTCCGAGTGCGCGGCCGATCTCCAGATGGCTGCTCTTGTGACTCACGACTTCCGCGGGGGCAATCCGCTCCACGAGCCGCCGGTCCCGCAGCCACCGCTCCTGAAACACTCGCTGGGCCGTTTCATCGACCGAATGCATGAACTGGTTGTCGAAGACAAACGACGCCGCGGTGCCCACGACCGGGACAAAGTCGAGCGCTTCCTCTGTGAACATCGCCCGGCTTGCCCGGGTCAGGAAGTCCTGCTCGTCAGCCAACGACTCGGCGCCCGCCTCGATCGCTGCGTGAAGCGATTCGACGACGCGATGCCGGTCGGCAGGATTCTGCAGCATCGAGATCTCGAGGATGTCGATCACGGTGTTCCGCTCGGCTTTCGAGGCGAGCTCATAGCCGTAGCAGTGGCCGATTCGTGTGATCGACCGCAGGGCTGCGATCAACTGTTGAGGCATATGGAACAACGGACCTCCCAACGACGCGGCAGCGCTCTCGATGACCGCAAACTTCTCGGCGCGGGCCGAGAAAAGCCGGGCAAGTCGGTCGCACGTCTCCAACGGCGCCTCCGCCAGTTGTGCGACGTCATCGAGGCCGGCGGCCGCGGCGACGTCCCTTCGAACATCCGATCGGGCCGCGATCAATTCGAGAGACTCGACAAGCCGCGCGACTGCAGCCCGTGGAATAACATGGCCCACCGCCCAGGTCACGGGCGCGGTGAGGGTATCGATCACCGCAGACAGGCGGCTCGGCCCGCAGTTTTTCCATGCGGCGATGGCCCGAACCTGCCCCGCCTCGTAGGAATTGAGTGGCCGACTGGGAGTCGACGTTTCAGGTGAGCTCATGATGGTTCTCCTTGGGAGGGCGACCGCATTCGACCGGGTCGGTCGTGGGGTAACGTCGTTCAAGGTCGTCCAGAAACCGAAGCACTTGCTCGAGGCTTTTTCGATGAACCTTGGGCCACCGCGCACCGATCCATCGATTCACTTTGTGAAAGCCTCGCGGCCAGAGCACGAGACCACCGGCCAGAAGGGCGGGCGTCCCGACAAGCCCGGGCAACGCCAACCCGAGGACGCCAATCGTGACCAACATCGCGCCGACTTCTCGCGGCAGGCGGTGAAGCCGTTCATCGAATACGGCCTCAACCGTCGGCCGACGATCTGCAGTCGCGTCCGCGTGCGGATCTTCCTTCATCCAGCTGGCCTCCGCAAGCGACCGTTTCCGCCTGTCCCGGCCAGCCGCGGCAACAAGGCGCGTTGCCGAAGCCAATGCAGTCTCCGGCGGCGATGCAAGACGCCGCTGGCCCGGCGATAGATCCCCAGGGTGCCGAGGTTGCTGACCAGGGCGGCGGCAACGCTCGTGAAGCCGAAGAAGAAGGCCCCCACCACGCAGGCCGCATTCGGCAGGATGGAAAGTCGGCGGGCCGTCGCCAACCGCCCCTGCCGGTCGGCCGCGGCGTCCAGAAGTTCCGCGAGAGAACGCAGGTCGCCGCGGAGGCAGATGATATCGGCCAAAGACTCTCCCGTCGCGTCCCCCAGTCCGAGTGAAACCATGAGATCGGCCTCCTCGCGGAAGATATCCACCGCCTCAGGGGGGCCGGCAACCGCGACGAGCCGTCCTGCCCGCCGTAGGGCCCTCAGCCTGCTTCGAACCTCGGCCTGGCTGGAGGCTACCTGTTCGGCGCCCGGCAGGTCTGCTGTCTCAGCCGCGACGATCAGATGCACCCTGCGGCCTGACCGAATCCGCTCGAGGCCGCCGGTTGCTGCGAGTCGGTTGCCGTACGCAAACCCATAACTCGCCCGCAGGACCCCGTCGACCTCGATTGTCAATCCTGCCGTAGCGGCTCCGGCAGGCGCACCCTCCGTCAAGACCAGTCGGCAGCCGCCGTGCCGCGCTTCAATCCGGAGGCCCCGTTCGTCCCCATAGGAGTCGGGCAAGAGATCGAGGAGGGTGCAGCCGCGGTCGCTTGCGAGCCGGACGAGGGCCTCACTGCGTGGTCCAGCCACGTGCCTCGCCAGGCTCGCCGCCAGGCCGAGAAGTTTGGTGGCCGAGGCGGGGTCGCAGGGCACGAGCGAGCGTTCGGTCGCCTCCAGTTCCCGCGTATACAGCCCCGGGTGGTCCAGCACGAGAAGCGTGTCGATGGCATACAGGCGGTCGACGGCCCTCGGAGCGGCGATCAAACAGCCGACGCCCAGACCGCAGGCCACCGCATCCAGATCCTCGAACGACAGAGACATCGCTTCGGCACTACCGTAGTCAGGCCGCAGTACGGCGACCGCTGTGGTCACGTCGCCGGCGAGCAGCCCGATTCCGGCCGTCGCCAGTGTCGGGCCAGCGAACTGGGTCACAAGCCTGTCGGCATCGATTGTCGGGGCGAATCGTCCAGGCTGGAACTCTGTGGCGGCGGCCACAAGCCGCGCGATTCCGGCGGCCCGGCTCGCCTGAGGCGGACCATCGACAGCCATTTCTCCGGAGCCCCCCAGCACGACTGCACCAGCCGGGAGTCGGTCACCCTTGGTCACGTACCTTCCGCCTGGTTCGCCTGTAAGACAACGATCGTCGATCACGCCGCCTCCCGCAACAACGACACCGTCGGCCGGAAGCACGGCCCAGGGGCGAAACCCGACCCGTTGGCCAGGGGCCGCGAAAAAGGACGTGACGCCGTGGCTCGAGTCGACCTGAAGGAGCCGTGGCGGCAGAGGCACTGCGTCTTCCAGCAGCAGCAATCGCTCGGCCTCGACATCACGCCGATGCCGTCGCCGCCAGAAGTCGTACGACCAGGCCATGATGCCGGCCGCCAGGAATTGGCCGGTCGCGAGTGTGCCAACAATGATCGCCGTGGCGACAACCGCGGGACTGATCCGGATACGCCGCAGGTCGCCGGCGGCTGATCTCAGGGTCTTCAGATTGCCGCCAACAAGGAGGAGGCCACTCACCGGGGCAAGCGAAGGAAACGCCAGGTCAGTCATAGCGAGTACGCCGAGCACCGCCGTCTTGCCCGCCATTTGCCATGGCGAAGTTCGCTTCGGCCCGGCGAGGGCCCGCTCATCGACGCATTGCTGGAGTAAGCCCAGGAGCGCATCGGGATCGCACGTGACCGGATCGATCCGCACGGAGAGATCACTCCACCAGCCGGTGAGCCTGGCGTCATGAACACCCGCAAGGGTCACGACGAGACGCTCCAGGCTCCGTGCGAGTATGCGGTCGCGGGCCAACCAGGGATGGCGAAATCGGAGCTGGTTTGGCGCATCCGATCCAACCCGCCAGGTTGTCAATCTCCGCCCGATGCGGCGGATTGTGAAACGGCTTGAGCCTGCCGTGTCGGCTGGCAGGCGGACCAGCGGCGCCGACCGAACGGCTCGGGCCACCTCGGCCACCGTCGAGACAAATCCTCGTCCATTCGCCTGAAGCTGAAGCGTGACCGTGCCGGCCACCACATTGCACGATGCCAGCGTCACTTCCTGGCAGGCGAACGCCCTGGCGAGGAACAAGGCACCGCCGGTCTTCGTCCTCAGCTGCCGATCACGGATCACAACCCGTCGCAGTCCCGGGTCGAGGAAAACCTCGGCACCGCCGGCGGTCATGACACCGTCACTTCTTCCACGACGCAGGGTCGCGTCAGGTTGGGTTCGCGCAACAGGCCGGCCGCAGCTCCATCCCCGCCAGCCGCGCGGCTCGACAGGGTCGCGGTGCCAGAGGTCACCTCTGCGGCTCCATCCACCGCCGTTGCCGCGATCAGCGCCCGCTTTCTCTTCGCCTCCGCAGCCGCCACCTGCCGCATTGGCCAAAGACCGTTGGCGACCGCGGCCAGCGCCGTGACGTTGTTGAAGAATACGCTGGCATAAATGCCGAATCCGAGTGTGAACACGCCGGCGACGCAGGCCACGTTCGGGGCCACGATCATGTGCCAACTGCGACGGACGTTCTTGTGGAGTTTGGCCGCGATGTCCCGCAGTTCGCAGAGGTGCGAAAGGCCTTCATCCAGAAACACGATATGAGCTGTATCCGTCGCGATCGTCGAGGCGCCTCGAAGTGAGATCGAGACATTTGCCTGCTTCAACGCAATTGAGTCGTTGATTCCGTCGCCGACAAAACAGACCTTTCTCCCCTCGGCCTGGAGCCGGGCAACGTAGTCAGCCTTGTCCGCCGGCAGCACCTGGGCGAAATAGCGATCCATGCCAAGCTGTTCCGCCAGTCGTTTCGTGGGGGCTTCGTGGTCGCCCGAAATGATTGCCAGATGCTCGATGCCACGAGCCCGCAGGCCCGCTACGATCTCCGCAACCTCAGGCCGCACCGAGGCCTGTAATTCGATGCCGCCTCCCAGAAGGCCGTCGATCGCAACGAGAACCATCGTATGCCCGACGGAGTGTGCCGCCTCGAGCGCGGCAGCCACGTCGTCTGGAATACCGATGCCCTCCATCTCGATGTACCGGCGGCTTCCGACCCGGATCAGGTGGCCTTCGAGTCGGACGGCGATTCCAAAGCCGACCTTGAGCTCACTGTCGTCCACCGGCGGTAGTTCCAGGCTCCGCTCCTGGGCGGCATGCAGGATGGCCAATGCGATCGGGTGATGAAACTTCTGTTCCGCGGCGGCGGCGTATCGCAGCAGCGTGTCGGGTTGCCAAGGAGGGCAGGCATGGATCCGACCGACCTCGGGCCGTTCGCGGGTGAGGGTGCCGGTCTTGTCGAAGAGCACCGTGTCAACCTCGTTCATCAAATCCAGCGCCCGGCCATCCTTGATCAAGATCCCCTTGCTTGCGCAGAGCGCCAACGAACTGAGCATGGCCAATGGAGCTGCCATTCTGATGCCCGTGCCGAGGTCGCAATTGATGATGGCGACCGCACCTGCCGGACCCATGGTGGCGAAACCAAGTCCTCCCAGCGCCAGCATTGGCAGAGCGGCCGTGTCGGCGAGCCGTTCCCCCGCGTGCTGCCGAGCGAGCTTGTACCCCGCAGTATCGGCAAGGATCTTTCCGATTTTCGCGCTGGCGGTCTCGGTGCCGCTCGATTCCACGGCGACAAAAACCTTTCCGGCCACGAGCACAGTCGAAGCAAACACGCGGTCGCCAGGCCCCTTTTCGGCCGGCGTGCTCTCGCCGGTGAGGGCATGCTGGTCGATCATGGCGAAACCCTCCGCCACCACGCCATCAACGGGCATGACGTCGCCGGTATGGACGACGATCACGTCGCCCTGCTGCAACTCTTGGAGTGGCAGTTGGATCTCAACCCCATTCTGAACCACCCAGACGAATCTGGGCTGTTTGCCGAAGACGTTCAGCAGCATCTTTTTCGACCGGTCTTCCGTGCGCTGGACGAGCGTGCGGCCGAGAGCGAGGCACCAAATGAGAACAGCGCCGGGCAAAATCTGCCCTGTGGCAAGGCAGCCCACGATGACCACCGCATCGAGTACGTCACAGCCGATTCGCCGCTCGGCGACGAGCAGTTCCTTCGCAGACGCGAAGGTCGGAATGGAGGTGTAGAGAAAAAGGGCGGCCGAGACCGGAAGGAGCGGCGGAAATGCAAACTGGGCCAGGGCGGCCAGCGGGATCGAAGCAGTGGCCAAGGGCAGGGCGAGATCGAGAGGGTCAAGTTTTCGGGGAATCTCGGCGGCGGCGATCACACCGTCGAGAATCTCGATCACCTGAGCCCGCGAGAGCTGCCTCGGGTCATAGTCGACTGAAACAGTCGCAAAAAAGGTGCTGGTGGAGTATTTCTCGACCCCCAACACACTCATGAGTTCCCTCTCGATCGCGTCGGCCACTTCGCTGCGACGATGGACGGCGGGGTGAGAGAGCCTGACGTGGCCGAGCCCTTCGCGAACGATCACCCAGGCCGAAACCCGGTCGCCATGCCGTTGCATACGGATGCCGCCACGGCGATCGAGGGCGACCGGCGGCAGGGCCACGTCGGCCGCCACGTCGGCCCCCGACGTGGCCCTCGAGAGCAGGTCGGCCAGGCGTTTCAGAACACCACGGCCATCGCTGCCGGTCGCGATCCGCACCTCTGCCCGCGGTAGCCTCCCGCGACGGACGCGAATACTTGCAATCTCCTCAACCGCAAACCCGCACCTGAGGAAGGTGCGGCAGGCATCGGATCCGGTGTCGGCGAAGAGCGACCCCGCGACGTGGATCAGGCCTGGCTCTGGGAACGTGACGCGAACGTCCAAGGGGCTTCCAGGATGCATGGCGGCTGGCGAAGCGGTCAGGCAGCCGCGTCCCCCGTCGGATTGATGGGGCCATGCTCACCCGAGGGACCGCCACCAAAAAAATCGGCGCCGATCGGCCCTGGACAATCCTGCATCGACTGGACGGTGGCGAGCGCGTCCCGCATGGCGTCCCCGAAGGCCTGCTGGGCGAAGACCACGGCTCCTGCCATGTAAGGCGAGAGTTTGTCTTTGAACTGAGGATAAAACTTGTGGCCCATCGCCCCGGCGGCAACGCCGGCACAGAAGTAACCAAATTCGGAACGTGTCATTGCTGAAAATCCCGGGTATTGAGCGACGCGAGTTACAAGCTGGCGACCGCCAGGGCTGGCGCCCCGACGCTTGCAGAGGAATCAGAGATAGAAGGCCGGACGGATGAGCGAGCGAGGTCGAGGCCGGCACGGCCGCCGTCGGTGAGTCCAAAAACGACGGGATTTGAAGCCGGCACGACCCGGGCCGTCAGGAGAGCGGGGAACGTCACGGCGTAGCCCACCGCAAAACCCGTGGCATAAATCCCAGAGGAAAGAGCCCGAGATACGGCTGGAAAGAATCCGTCCGCAGCCGTGCGAGCGTCGGCGGCTCCAGCGCGAGCGGCTTCCATGACTGCCCACACGCTCGACATTCCGACCAAACCGTTAGAGCCTGGGTCAGTCACGCTAATCATCGCTTCCCTCGACGCCGGGGGTGGAGGTTTCCGAGCGGTGCCGCAGGCTGCGGCCATCAACGCTTTGCATCCACAACCCTACTACCGGTTTCAGGGGGGGGCAACGCGCCGGATTGTGAGAATTTCGCCGGCATCCGCGGCTCGTGGACGATGCGGTTGACGCCCGCCGCTGTCACGGGCGATCCTGCGGCTATGGAAGACACCCCGCCCGATGCCCCGGCTGCCCCGACCGATCCGGCGGCCGACCGGATCCGCCCGCTCGAATCGATCGAACGCCGCGTGCTCGGCGTGTTGAT
>JBJOHE010000142.1:0-13657 GCA_046047895.1 Planctomycetota bacterium
GGCTTCGTCGAGCGACGAGGTCAGGTCGAGTCCCGCGGTGGGCAGCTGCGCGACGAAACGGTCCGTCACCGCGATCCCTTCGGCACCGAGCTTGGTGGCCAGGGCGACCGGCTCCTCCGCAGCGCCCCCAACCGCTGCCACCAGCGGCAGGAGCAGGCTGAGGAGCACTGGCCGCAGAACCGCAAGGCCGCACGCTGCCCGCGTCAGTCGCTGCAATCGAAACGTCATCAGGTGCCTCCCGGCCGACCCGTCTGCGAACATGTTTTACGAACTTTCGCAATCGTCCCACCCAGGAGATCGATCGTCGCCCTCCTCGTCATGTGGTACCGTTTCATGCGGGCGGATGACGATCAGGAGGTTGATGACATGAGGAGCGGCAGGCGGTTCGCACCCCAGGTGCCTCGGCGGCTCGCCGGTGGTCTCGCGGCCGGATCCCATGGTTTTACCCTCGTCGAACTCTTGGTGGTGATCGCGATCATCGCCACGCTGATCGGACTCCTCCTGCCGGCCGTCCAGAGCGCCCGCGAGAGCGCCCGCCGAGTGCAGTGTCAGAACAATCTCCGGCAGCAGAGCCTCGCCCTCCATAACTTTGAGTCGGGCAAGGGGCGGTTTCCACCCGGATTCGGCATCTACCGCGAGTTTTGGACGGCCCACATCCTGCCCGGCCTCGAGGAACAGGCGCTCTACGACACGCTCGAATGGATCGATCCGGGCACGAACGACTGGAGCAACTTCAATCACCCCAACCGACGAGCCTGCCAAGCCGTGATCTCGGCCTACCGCTGCCCCAGTGCCGACATTCCTCTGGGCAAGGACAGTCAGGGGATCACCGGCCGCGTGCCGATCAGCTATCGCGGCGTGGCCGGGGCGATGATCTCCTGTGACGACGCCAGCAACATGGTCGCCGGCTACAAAATGCCCACCTACTGGCCGCTCGAGGGCACCGATGACGACAGGCCCGGCGATCCCGACGACTCGAAACGCTGGGTGCAGTCGTCCGACGGCATCCTCTACGGTGGCAGCCGCACCAAGCTCCGCCACATCAGCGACGGCACCTCGAAGACCCTGATCGTCGGCGAGACCTACACCGACACCGACTACAGCAAGGACAACCAGGGCATGGACTACTGGGCGATCTTCGGCCCACAACTCGGGGCGGCCAAGAGTTGGGCGCCCGGCTATGTCCGTGGGTCTGAGTATTCCGAAGGCGTGGGCTCGGCCGTCGTCCCGATCAACAGCCGGCTCAATCCTCTGATGCACGGCACCCTCATGGAAATGAGCTTTGGCAGCTACCACCCTGGGGGAGCCCACTTTGCCCGGGCCGACGGGTCGGTCGGCTGGATCGCCGAATCGATCGACCTTGCCACGTATCGCGGCCTGGCCACTCGGGCCAAGGGCGAGGCGGTGGATTACTGAACCCGGCAGAGGACTTCCCATGCACTGGTGGTTTCGCGGGCTCGCATTGGTCCTCGCGCTTGCGGCTGCCGCCGGCTGCGGCTCCGGCAAACCACGGATGGATTATTCGAAGGCCGGACTGGTCGAGGTATCGGGCACTGTCCGCCTCGACGGGGCGGCCCTGCCTGGGGCGATCGTGATCTTCGAATCTCCAGACGAGACCTTTTCCTTCGCCCGCACCGACTCCGACGGCCGCTACCGGCTGATGTTCGACTCTGTCATGCCCGGCGTGACCCCCGGGCCCAAGAAGGTTCGGATCAAAACGCTCGGCTCACTCGGCGAAGACGATCCCGACGCGAAGCGGTCGGGCACGGAGCAGATCCCCGACTGCTACAACTCCAAATCCACGCTGGCAGTCGAGGTGACGGCGGCCTCCAGGACCACCGACTTTGATCTCCGCAGCGACTGCGGCAGCTAGCCGGCTGCCGCGGGTGGGTGTCATCCGGGAGCTGGTTCATGACGCGGTGGAGTCTGCTCACGATCGTTCTGGCGAGCGTCACAACTCCGGCCTCCGCCCGGCCGCCGCTCGCCCAGGGCCTCGAGCCCGCGGCGGCGGCGGCGGCGATGACGATGCCCTCGGGCTTCGAAGTCAAGCTCCTTGCGGCCGAACCCGACGTGCGGCAGCCGATCGCGATGGCCTTCGACGATCGCGGCCGGCTCTGGGTGGCTGAGGCCTATTCCTATCCTGCCCGCCTGCCCGATGACCAGGCCCGGGATCGGATCCTGATCTTCGAAGACACCGACGGCGACGACACCCTCGACAAGCGAACCGTGTTCCATGACCGGCTCAACCTCGTCAGCGGCGTGGCGGTGGGCTTCGACGGCGTGTGGGTGGGCGCGGCGCCACACCTCCTGTTCATCCCCGACCGCGACGGCGACGACGTGCCTGACGGTGAGCCGGAGATCCTGCTCGACGGCTGGGGATACGAAGACACCCACGAAACGCTCAACTCGTTCCGCTGGGGCCCCGACGGCTGGCTCTACGGCTGCCATGGCGTGTTCACCCATTCGGCCGTCGGGCCACCGGGCACGCCGGCCGACGAGCGGGTGAAGCTCAATGCCGGCATCTGGCGGTTCCACCCGACCGACCGCCGGTTCGAGCTGTTCGCAGAGGGCACGAGCAACCCGTGGGGCGTCGACTTCAATGCGGTTGGGGATGCGTTTGCCACCGCCTGCGTGATCCCCCATCTCTACCACCTGTTCGCCGGCGGCCGGTACCAACGGCAGGCGGGCCAGCACTTCAATCCCTGGACCTTCGACGACATCAAGACGATCGCCCGCCACCGCCACTGGGTGGGGAACCAATGGCATCAACCCGACCGCGATGCCTCCGATGCCGCCGGCGGCGGCCATGCCCACGCCGGCGGGCTCGTCTACCTTGGCGACGCCTGGCCGGCGGAGTATCGCGGCCGGCTGTTCATGAACAACATCCACGGCGCGCGGATCAACCAGGACCAGCTGATTCCTTCTGGGTCGGGCTACGAGGGCGACTTCGCCCCCGACTTCCTGTTCGCGAACGACGCCTGGTCGCAGTTCATCGCACTGGACACCGGCCCCGACGGCCAGGTGGTGGTGATCGACTGGTATGACCGCAACCAGTGTCACCACGGCGACGTCGCCGGCCACGACCGGGGCAACGGCCGGATCTTCAAGATTCGCTTCGCCGCCAGCGAGGGGCCTGTTCGCCCGGCCGACCTCGGGGGCCTCTCCGACGCGGCCCTCGTCGATCTGCTCGCCTGCCCGAATGAGTGGCAGGCTCGGCATGCCCGCCGGCTCCTGCAAGAGAGAGCCGCCGCGGGGCGACTGGAGGCCGACGCGAACGCCCGCATCGAGGCCCGGCTCGCTGACAGTTCGGCCACACCCCTGCGACTGCGATACCTCTGGGCGCTGCATGCGATCGACTCACTCGACGCCGAGCGGCTCGAAGCGTTGTGCGAGGATGCCGATCCCGAGGTGCGGAAGTGGGCGGTGCGGCTCGGGGCTGACCGGCCTTTGCCCCCGTCTTCCTGGCCGCACACGCTCGCGAAACTGGCCCGCGAGGATGGCTCGCCCGTCGTGCGGCTGGCGGTGGCTGCGGCGGCCGGCCGACTTCCACGAGAAGACCGCTGGGAGATCGTCGCCGCGCTGGCGGCACGCGGCGAGGACTCCGGCGACCACAATCTCCCGCTGATGATCTGGTATGCGGCCGAACCACTCGTGCCGCTCGATCCAACGAGGGCCATCACGCTGGCGACCGAGGCCCGGATACCACTCGTGGCGCGGTTCATCGCGCGACGGGCGGCGTTCGACGACGGGGTCCTCGAATTGCTGGTGGGAACGCTCTGCGATGCCGACGACGCCGCGCGTTGCTGGATGCTCGAAGAGCTTCTCGTCGCCCTGGCAGCCCGCGGCCCGACGGCCATGCCGACCGCCTGGCAGCGTGGCTTCGCTGAACTCGACCGGAGCTCCGACCCCGCGGTTCGCCGGCTCGTGCGGCTGGCGGGCGTGCGATTTGGCGACGCCCGTGTCCTCCCTGAACTCCGCCAGATCCTGGCCGATCCGGCCGCACCTCCCGCCGAGCGGATCGAAGCCCGCGACGCGCTCGTGGCGGTCAAAGACGCCGAGACGCCGGCGATTCTCCGCCGGCTTCTGGCCGACCCCGCCATCCAGACCGCTGCGATCGAGTCGCTCGCGGCCTTTCCCAACGAGGACACACCGGCGGCGATCCTCGACACCTATCATTCGTTTCCCCCAACCGCACGGCCGGCGGCCATTGCCACGCTCACCTCCCGGCCGGCCTGGGCCGTGCAACTCGTCGAGGCGGTGGCCGCTGGCCGCCTGTCCCGCAGCGACATCTCCGCGTTCACGCTCCAGCGACTGGCCGAGTCGACTGACGAACAACTCCTCACCCGGCTCGCCGAGATCTGGGGGAGCGTGCGGCCGACGCCCGCCGAAAAGCAGGCCGCCTTCGACCGCTGGCGGGCCGCCTTCTCGGCCGACGCGCTCGCCACCGCTGACCTGCCGCACGGCCGGCTCGTCTACGCGAAGACCTGCGGCTCCTGCCACGAACTACACGGCGACGGAGGCCGGATCGGACCAGGCCTCACCGGCAGCAACCGCGGCGATCTCGAGTATCTGCTCGCCAACCTGCTCGATCCGAGCGGGATCGTCGGCCGCGACTATCAGGCGACGACGGTGATTACCACCGACGGCCGGTCGGTCGTGGGAATCGTGACCGAGGAAACCCCGGCCAGCCTGACGCTCCAAACGCCGACCGAACGGATCACGATCCCGATCGCCGAAGTCGACTCCCGCGTGCTCTCACCGCTCTCGCTGATGCCTGAGAACCAGCTCGACACGCTCCCGGAGGCAGACGCCCGCGACCTGATCGCCTATCTCCGCCACCCCGAGCAGGTGCCGCTTCCCGAGTCGGTTCAGTAGCTGCCGCCGGGAATCGGCTGGCCGTCGTTGCGATCGACGAGGCTCTGGAAGACGGCCGGGTCGATGTCGAAAGCAAGTCCGCGAACCGAACCATCACAGAGAGCGGCACTGAACGTGGCCGCGTGCACCGAGCCGAAGGAGTTGGAGCCTTTCTGGCCGAGGCCCCGGGCATCCTTCTGCGGCGGCAGCGGACTGCCATCGGAATGGTTCCCCCAACGGACGACGTCGCGGCCCATGCCCATCAGCGCCGCCTCGTTGTCGCCGCCATCGGTACCGGTGGCGTAGGCGTCGGGATCCATGTGCTTTTCGGCCACGAGGATCGTCTTGCTCGTGCCGTCGGTGATCTGGGCCAGTTTGACGGCGCTGCCCGCATGGACCACGCCATCAGTCAGGCCGGCGAGTTTTGCGAAATGCCCCCGGGCCGTTTTCGAGGTGCCCACCGCGACGGTTGCCGGGCCGCCATTGACGTCACCGGCTGCATGGCCCGACCACGGCGGCGAGACCGGCTCGCCCACCTGGTTGTAGACGCTGCCACCGTTGGCCGCGTAATCGGAGCGGCCGACCGCCGTCGGCATCACCGCGTTGGCCATGCTCCAGGATTGCGTCCAGGGATAGGGCGACGCCGACCGTCGCGACGGACAGTAGAACGTGGAGGACGCAGCCGCAAGCCGGTCGCGGGCCGATTGCTTCTTCGTGGCCTCGGGCTGGCCCGCGCCGAGGTCATGCAGCGCCGTCTCTTCGAGGAACGGCAGGATCGAGTAGATCCAGCCGCCGGGCTGCCGCATGCCGAAGCCGAGATCGGGATCGCCCGTCCAAGCCAGGCCCCAGCCGCCGCTCGGGAGCGTCTTTTTCACGCTCTCATGCAGGAGCCAGCCGGTGCCGGACTGCCGGAGGTGATTCTGGCACTGCACCCGGCGGGCGCTCTCGCGGGCGCTCTGCACCGCCGGAAGCAGGAGGCCGATGAGCGTGGCGATGATCGCGATCACCACCAGGAGTTCGACGAGGGTAAAACCATCTCGTCGCCGGCGGAGCGTGGCAACGATTCGCGTCGGGAAAAGCATCGGTGGGCTCGCAGGTGGAGGGCGGGAGACGGAAGGAGGGGCCGGACCGTTGTCGGGCGGTCACGGCAACGCTGTAGAACCCAGGGGCTCGCCGGCGTGTGCCTAGGATGCCGCCCACTCACCCGGGTGGTCAACGTTCCGGCGATGCAGATCCTTTATGAGCTGACGAATCTTTACGACTCCCGCCAATTCCTTTACGCCGTCGAACGGAAGGGCGGGCTGAATCTCGCTCAACCGGCATGCTTGCAGAATCCTCACCCCCAGACGGCTTGCATGTCGGCCGGTTTCCTGAAAGGTGTGATGCCCAGGCCAGGTAAACTCACATGCGGCGGAGCGACATTCCACACGCACCGCACGCCCGTAAATCATCGAGAACTGTTTCCGCCCGGAGCCGAGCCCATGATCGTCGCCTCGCCGTCTGCGCCCGACCGCCCGAACGTCGTTCGCCTCGCTCGCAGGCCACGGTGGCCAGCCACCTTGATGGCGGCGGCCGTGATTTCGCTTCCGCTCGCCGCGGGGACGGCTGCAGTGGCAGCCGAGATTTTTTGGGACAACTCAGTGGTCCAGAAGCTCGGCTGGGGCCAGACAGCCGGGCCCGGCGATGGCACCCCCGGCGCGGCCAACAACTGGACCAGCTCTCCCGACTTTCCGGGCGAGTTCGACGATGTGGTCTTTGACAATCGGGCCAACGCCGAGGGCGTCTGGATCGGTGGCCCGGGCTATGGCGACCTCGGCTACCGACTCGTCAATTCGATCAGCTTTCGTCAGTCGAACGCCAAACGGATCACGGGCTGGTCAGCCGAATCGTCCCTCACGAGTTCCCGTCGGCTCGACATCGTCGCCGGCCTGATCGTCGATGCCGACTCGGGTCCGGTGCAGATGGGCGATGCGATCAACTCCTCGACCGGCATCCTCCGGCTGGGCGTCAGGCCCGACACCTTCATCCGCAACGAATCGCCGCTGCCGATCACCTTCGGCTCGCTCGACAACATCGGCAGCCAGGCCAGCATTTACGGCCAGGGGCTGACGGCCGGCTACGCCGACCAGCCTGGAGCATCCATCAAGCTGATCCCGCTCGAGGGCAGCGGCACCGGTGGCATGGTCTTCAACGTCAACATCCAGGATGGCAGCACGAATCTCAGCGGCAGCCGGCCACTTGGCGTGCAGGTCAACGTGCCGAATGCCACGGTCACCTTCAACGTGCCCAACGAATACACCGGCCCTACCGTGATCGACGCCGGCACGCTGGCGATCCGCACGGTCGATCGCCAAGGCGAATCAGTCTTCGGCTCGATCGACACCTCGACCCGGGTCACGGTCAACGCCGCCGGCACCCTCGACGTCACGGATGTCAGCGGCGGACTCACCGTCGCTCCGAGCCAGACGATCGGCGGCCTCGGCACCGTGGCCGGCTCGCTCATCGTCGGCGCTTCCGGCGGGCTCGCGCCAAGCCCAGGCAGCTTCAGCGTGACAGGCGATGTCGCCTGGGGGCCGTATTCTGGCCATGTCTTCAAGCTCGCCGATACCTCCGTCGGCGGCTGGGGTCTGCTCGACATCGGTGGCAGCCTGACGATGTCGGCTGATCCATTCAGCCCCGTGCTCCTCGACCTTGAATCCCTCTCCGCCACCGCGCCCGACACGCCCGGCCTGGCAGTGGGCTTCAACCCTGCCCTGCCCTACACCTGGGAGTTTGCCCGGGCCGCAGGAGGCATCACCGGCTTCAGTGCCGATGCCTTCCAAATCAATCCCTACCCGAGCAGTTTCTCGGCGGGCTTTCTCAACGACCTTCAGGGGGGCAGCTTCGCGGTCACTCAGACGGGCAACAGCCTGAACCTCGTCTTCACGCCGGCCGGCGGCGTGCCCACCGACATCGTGATCGACGTCGCGAGCGGCTCGATCACCCAGGCCCAGGCCGGCTACGCCTCGATTCCGGCAGCCACTTCCGTCACCAAGACCGGCGCCGGGACGGTCGTGTTCGATGCGGCCAATGCCTACGTAGGGCCGACGACGATCTCCGCCGGCACGCTCCAGGTGACGAATTCCGAGGCCCTCGCCGCCACGGCGGTGACGGTCGACACCGGTGCCACGCTGGCGGTGGCGACCGGCACGACGATGAAGTCGCCGAGCGTGATCGTCGACGGTGGCACGATCTCGGCCGCGACGCTCGCGGTCAACACCACGACCGGCATCTCATCCCTGGCGATCAATGCCGGCACGATCTCCGGCAGTCCGGCCGTCACCGTCGATGACGGCGGCCAGCTGGCGCTGCCGAGCGACGCCCGCGTGGCCGTGTCGATCGGAAGCCTCGCCGTCGCCCAGACGGCCGGCGGAGGCCGGCTTGATCTCGGCGCCGGCCAGGTGTCCATCGCCGCCGGGGGGATTTCGGCGGCCGAACTTCGAGCCGACATCATTGCCGGCCGCAACAGCGGCGGCTGGAACGGCACCTCCGGCATCATGTCGAGCACGGCGGCCGCAGCGGGCGGGGCCAGGGCGGTCGGCTACGTCGTGGCCGGCGACGGCTCGGCGGTGGTGTCGTTCGCCGCGCCGGGCGACATCGACCTGAGCGGGGCGGTGAACGTCTTCGACCTCGTGGGCATCAACGCTTCAGGCACTTACGGCACCGGCCAGACGGCCGACTGGAACGACGGCGACATGAATTACGACGGCGTGACGAACGTGTTCGATCTCGTGACGATCAACGGCGGCGGTGCGTACAATCAGGGGAATTACTTTCCGGCGGCACCGACCGCGACCGGCGGAGTGGCGGCCGTGCCGGAGCCGACAACCCTCCTCGGCGTGGCGATCGCCGGCCTTGCCGCAGGGGGCTGGGCGCGTCGCCGCCGGTCGCCGAACTGATTGGGCCGGCGGACCGCGGCGGCATCGCAGCAGGGAGATCGAGCAGCATGACTCCCCCGGGCTTCCTGCCGCGTCGATGGCCGAGCCCGGCGGGGGCGGTCCGGTTCGCGGGCCTGCTCCTGGCCATGAGCGTCGCAGCGGGTGGAACCGCAGCCCGGGGACAGACCGGCCTCTTCGACTGGACGACGGCTGCGGCGCTGTATCCGGGCATCCTCCACGCCGACCTCACGCTCACCTCTCCCGACCCGCTCCAGGTGAACTGCCTGCGGATCGACACGCTCGCCCCGGGCCTCTCCTTCTATACGACGGCCCGGGCCTCCTCCTGGCAGCCCGACGTGCGGGAGACGATCCTGCAGACCACGCCGAGTTTCATCACGACCTCCCGGACGACCAGCCATCCGCTCGTGGCCGCGGTGAATGCCAACCTGTTTGTCACCAACGGCTCGGCGGCCGATCTCACCGGCTTCGCCGTGTCGAACGGAACCCTCGTGTCACCGGGCGTAGCCGACGGCGTGGGCCGGGCCTCGTTCTCGGTGACGACTGACGGCGTGCCGTCGATTCTCGACACGGTTGGCGCGACCGCGGCCGGCGACTCCTGGACCGCCGTGTCGGGAATCTATCAGTGCCTCGCCGACGGCAGTCCGCGGCTCTCCGGCACCGACCGGGCCCCCCGCACCGGGATCGGTGTCTCGCAGAACACCCGCTACGTCTACCTGATGACGATCGATGGCCGCTCCGCATCATCCGTGGGCGTTACCAACACGGAGGTGGGCGAGTGGCTCGCCTCCTTCGGCGCCTGGGATGGCATCTACATGGATGGCGGCGGTTCGACGACGATGGCCTGGTGGAACCCGGCGGCCTCGGGCAACAACAAGACCCAGGTGCTCAACACGCCCTCCGACGGCAGCCCAAGATCGGTGGGCAACAACGTCGGCGTGTATTTTTCGACGCCCGTCTACACGCCCGGCGAACTCTGGTGGGCCGGCGACGGCGTGCGGGGAGGGTCGGGCTCCTGGACACCGACGGGCATCACCTGGCGGGACGGTGCGATCTACGGCCCCGACGTGGCCTGGAACTCGGAGCCTCCGCTGGCCGCGACCGCCGTGTTCGCCGGCACGGCAGGCACCGTCGTGCCGGCGGGCGAAGTGATCGTGGAAACGATCGACGTCCGCACGACCGGCTACCGGCTGGGCTCGACCACGGCGGTGAGCGATCTCTCGTTCGTCGGCACCCCGTCGCTCACGCTCGCCGATGCCGCCACGCTGATCGTGACCGCCCGTCTGGCGGGGGCTGCACCCGCACTCGTTGGCGGCGGAAGCTCGACCGCTTCCCTGATCGTGCTCCGACCGATTGGTGGCGACTCCACGCTCACCGGCACGGCCCGCCTCTCCGGCAATCTGACGGTGGAACTCGGCGGCACCACGGCGCTGGGCACGGCTGCCGTGGAAGTGCCCGCGGGCAGCGGCCTCGACCTCAAGGCCGATCAAGGAGTGTTCACCAACGATCTAGTGCTCGCCGGCACGGGCAGCACCGGGCTGGGAGGGGCCGTGCGGTTTTCCAACACGGGCACCCTCGCCGGCGGGATCACCCTGACCGCAGATGCCACGATCCGCGCCGGCGGGCTGTTCTCCGTGACCGCCACGCTGGCGGGCGAGCTCATCGGCCCGGGCGAGCTTACCGTGACGGGCATCGGGTCCAGCCGGGTGGTCCTCACCGGCCAAACCCTTCACACAGGCGGCACCCGAATCACGGCGGGCACGCTCGCGGTTGGCAGCGGCGGCCGGCTCACCGGCGGGGTCACGGTCGCCGAGAGCGGCAGGCTCACGCTGCCGACCGAGGCTGCGGTCTCTGTGGAGGCCTCGTCGCTGGCAATCGCCCTGGGCACGGAGGGCGGCCTCTTCGATCTCGGCAGCGGCCGGGTCGATGTCGCCCCCGGAGGCATGTCGCTGGCGACCATGCTTCAGGCGATCTTCGCTGGCCGTGGCACAGGCTCCTGGCAGGGCACGTCGGGCATCACCTCCTCGGTAGCGGCGGCGTCGTCCGGCACCCGCACGCTCGGCTACCTCGCGGCCGCCGACGGGTCGGTCACGGTGGCCTTCGCCTCCGCCGGCGACACGAATCTCAATGGCCAGGTGGATGCCTTCGACCTGGTGTCGTTGGCCGCCGGCGGACGCTATGGTTCGCCCCAGGCCGCCTTTTGGAACGAGGGTGATTTCAACTACGACGGAGTATTCAGCGTGCTCGACCTGATCGCCATCCAGTCCGCCGGCACCTACGGCGGAGGCTCCTATCTTCCCACTGGCTCGGCTGTTGCGACAGCGGTGCCGGAGCCGGCCGTGTCGTGGCTTCCGGCGGTGATGCTCGCAGCGTTCGCGGCCGTCCGCCGACAGCGGCCCTGGCTGTTGGCCGCGGCGCTCCTGGTCACCATCACGCCGGCCTCCGCCGCGCCGCTCACGCTCCATGTTGCTGTCGACGGCAACGACGCCTGGACGGGCACCGCCCCGTTCCCTGCAGCCGAAATCGGACGCGGCCCGCTCGCCACGCTCGCCGCGGCCCGCGATCGGGTTCGCGCCGCCCTCGCAGCCGCCTCCCCACCCGACGCGATCGAGGTCGTCATTCACGGGGGCACCCACGTCCTGGCCGAACCACTCGCGCTCTCTGCCGCCGACAGCGGTACGCCTGCAACCCGGGTCACCTGGCGAGCGGCGCCGGGAGAGCGGGTGGTGCTCTCGGGTGGCCGACGGGTGGGCGGCTTCGCCGCCGTGGCCGAGCCGGCCACCGTCGCCCGGATTCCACAGGTGGCGCGGCCCCATGTGCTCCAGGCTGATCTGAAGGCAGCGGGGGTCGCCGACGCGGGCACCTTCGCCGGCAGCGATCGGCGGCTCGAGGTCTTCGACCGGGCCGCCTGCCTGCCGATCGCCCGCTGGCCAAACGAAGGCTTCGCCACGATCGGTGAACTGCTGGGCGACCGGCCGATGACCGACGGCGGGCTGCCGGGCAATTCAGTCGGCAAATTCACCGTCGAAATCGACCGGCTGCCTGCCTGGCAGCACGAACCCGACGGCTGGCTGTTCGGCTACTTCTTCTGGGACTGGTCCGACTCCCGGCAGCGAATCAAGGCGGTCGACCCGGCCGCCCACTCGATCGAGCTCGAGGAACCCCACACCACCTACCGCAGCGGCCAGCGTTTCTATGGCTTCAACATGCTCTGCGAACTCGATCGTCCCGGGGAGTGGTGCGTCGATCGCGAGCGGGGCATCCTCTACCTCTGGCCTCTGGAAGGCTTTAACGGCGAGGTGACCGTGACCCTCCTCGACCATCTGCTCGTCTGCGAGGACGTTGCCCGGGTGAACTTCGAAGGGCTTCTGCTGGAAGGCAGCCGGGGCACGCTCGTGACGATCACCGGCGGCGAGCAGGTGACGATCGGCGGCTGCCGGCTTCGGAACGCCGGAGGCTGGGGCGTGGACGTGCAGGGGGGACGCGAGCATGCCGTGCTCGGCTGCGACCTCCACGACCTCGGAGCCGGAGGCGTCCGGCTGGTCGGCGGCGACCGCCCCCGGCTCGTGCCCGCCGGGCACCGCTCCGAGAACAACCACATCCATCACTACGCGCGACTCCAGCGAACCTATCGGCCTGCGGTAGAGATCCAGGGCGTGGGCAACCGCGCGGCCCACAACCTGATCCACGACGCGCCGCACAACGGCATCCTGCTCGGCGGCAACGACCACGAGATCGAGTGCAACCACATCCATGACGTCTGCCAGGAGACGGGCGACGTGGGAGCCTTCTACATGGGCCGCGACTGGTCGATGCGGGGAACGGTGATCCGCCACAACCGCTTCGAAGACATCGAGGCCCCGGGCCGGCTCGGGGCGATGGGCGTCTACCTCGACGACTGCGCCAGCGGCATCACGATCGTCGGCAACTTCTTCCTGAAGGCCGGCCGCTCCGCCTTCATGGGCGGGGGGCGGGACAACGTCGTGGAAAACAACATCTTCATCGACGGCTCACCCGCCGTGGAACTCGACGCCCGCGGGATCGGTTGGTTCGCCCCGACGGTCGTACCCGGGGGCACCATGCGGCAGAAGCTCGACGAGATGCCCTGGCAGAGCCCCACCTGGACGAACCGCTACCCCGAGATCGCCCGATTGCTCGAGGAGGCGCCGGAGATGCCGCGGAACAACATTGTGCGGCGGAACATCAGCGTCGGAGGCACCTGGGCCACGATCGAACCGGCTGCGGGGGCGAGCGTGACCTTCGAGCACAATCTCGTCGACACCGACCCCCGGTTCGTCGACGCCGCCGCCGGGGATTACCGGCTGGCGGACGACTCTCCGGCCTGGGGCATCGGGTTTCGGCGGATCCCGCTGGAGCGAATTGGGCTCGAAGCCAGCCTGCTGAGGGCCCAGATCCCGCGGAAATAGCCCGCTCATGCAACTTTCGTGAGGCGTGGGCGTTTGTTGTGCTACCATCCTGGGGGTCGGCGGACGCGTCCGCGGCCCGGGGGCACAACTCTTCTCGAAAGGCTACCGCATGGCAACCAACCATCGCTCGAACCGCCGTTCCCAGTCCACCCGGCTTGGCCTCGAAGGCCTCGAGACCCGCACGGTGCTCAGCGGCATGCCGATCGACCTCGTGGGCTTGGCCCAGTCGGCTCTGACCAGGCTGTCATGCGAGCCGAACTTCGCCGACGCCGGCGATCAGGTGGCCGACGTCGAAGCGGCGGAATTCGCCGTGGTGCTGCCCTCGGTGGTGCCCAATGGGCTGCCGGTGCGGGCGTTGATCATGGCGATCGGAGCCGACGGCCGGCCGGTGGCCTTCAGCGGTGAGGTCGCGCTCGCGAGCACCGACGCGGCCGCGAGCGT
>JBJOHE010000143.1:0-4029 GCA_046047895.1 Planctomycetota bacterium
CGAAGGCGTCGGCGGATTCCTGCGACGGCTACGGCCGTGACGATCATGCCGATGCCCACCGGCTCCCGCACCTCGCTCACTCGACCACGATTCGGTAGGCGGGGGTTTCCAGATACCGCTCGCCGTCGGCCAGGATGATCCAGAGCCTGAGCGTGTGCTCGCCCGGGACCAGCTGGCCGGGCGGGAGGACACACTCAAAGCCGGCGGTGGCAAATCCCGGCTGGTCAAAATGATCGGCCACGTCCTCGCGGGCGATGCCGTCGCGACAGCGATATCGCTCGCCGTCGACGAGTAGTTCGACGGCCGCCGGCACGCCGGCCGCCTCCCGGTCGACCGCCCAGCCTGCGATCCGCAGGGCTCCACCCCGGGCCACTTGCACCGGCGGCTTGCCCAGGGGCTCCCGGGTGTCGTTCATGAACTCCAGGGCGTAGTCGGTGTGGTCGGGAATCCGCTCGAGCCGGCCTCCGGCAGGTGGCGGCCCGCCAGCTGGCAGACTCGCGGTGGCGGCCTTCCCAGCGCGATGCCGAAACCAGAAGCTGCCGTCGCGTTCGATCGCTGCCAGGAGCCGATCGGCCTGGTCGGCATCAGGATAGAAGTGGAGCAACACCACATCACTGCGGATGCCCGCCGCGTAGGCTGCGATCGCCGACCGCAACTCGTCCCGCCAAGCGGCCCAGGCTCGATACTCGACCCGGTCGCCGGGCAGGATCGCGGCCGCGACGCACCCGGCGATGACGACCTGGCGAACGCCGCCGATCCATCCGCGGGCGAACAACCAGGCTGCGGCATCCCGCATCACCAGCGAGCCGAGTGACGCCCAGGCCAGCACCGCCGTGGGGGCGTACTTCTTGTTGAGCGACTCAAGATCGCCGAGCCCGCCGCGAAACAGCCCGCCGACCGCCGCCGTGATCACGACGAACAGGATCATGCCCAGATGGAAGATCTCGAACTCGCCAGCGGTCCCGCGGCGGTTCCAAAACCGCACTGCGACGACCACCAGCAGGAGCCAGAATCCGAGCACCACTGCATGAAGAAGGAGCGGATCAGCCCGGTGAACGATCGGCCAGGTGCTCTCGCGAAACCAGGCGCCGCCGGGAAAGTAGATCGCAAACCGGATCGCCCGCGCGAGATCGGGCGTTGGACGACCACCAGTCGTCATCGCGGCATGGGCCAGCGCGTAAGCCGCCACGATGCCACCCCCGATCACACACCCGGCGAACGCGGGCCCCCGCCAGGGTCGTCGCTGCAGGCCTGGTGATCCGCCGACCAGCAGGAACGTCGCGGCGGTCGCCGCCGGCAAGGCGAACACCCCGGCGGCGCTCGAGATCGCTGCCACCGCCGCCGCCGCCAGACAGCAGGCCCAGGCCCGGCCGCGGAGATCGGTCGTGCCGGTCGCCAGGCTGGCGAAGGCCGCGAGTGCGAGGGTCACGCAGAGGTTCGCCGACACGTGCTGGAGCAGAATCGGAAAGGTCAGCGTCCACGTGAGCCGGCCGTTGAGCAGGATGGCCGCCAGCGCCGCCGTCACGAACCCGCCCGCTCCCGGAGTCATCTCCGGCACCGCCCTGCGGAAGATCCAGGCCTCCACCGCTATGGTGCCCAACACGCAGCACAGGCTGGCGATCCCTGGCAGCAGATTGGCCCCCCGACACAGCCAATGGTCGGCCGCCACGACGAGCCTCGTCGGCACGATCAGGTGTTCGTTGTGAAACTGAAACAGGTTCTGGGGCGTGATCCCGTCGGCCAGGCCCGTGTCGCGAAAGAGCGTGAGCTGATCGCCCCAGGGGATGTCATGGAGCAGGCTCGCCGCCATCCAGACTGCCACCGCCGCCGGCACGAGCAGGATCACGGTGGCCAGCCGCGTGAGCCATGGAATCGGAACCATCAGCAGTCTGGCCCCTTCGCCTCGAGCCGCGCGTCGCGGATCACGCGTCCGTGTTCGAGCTGGATGACGCGGTTGCATTCCCGAGCGATCAGTTCAGCCGAGTGGGAGGCGAGCACGAGGATGCCGCTGTGCTCGACCACCTGCCGCAGCCGCTGCTCGGCTCGTTCCTTGAAGTCTGAGTCGCCCACCGAGAGCCATTCGTCCATCAGGAGGATGTCGGAACGGATGCTCGTGGCGATCGAGAAGGCCAGCCGCATCAGCATGCCGGTGGAGTAGGTCCGCACCGGCATCGCCAGATAGTCCCCCAAGCCGCTGAACTCGGCGATCTCGGGCGTGATTCGCAGCATCTCGGCCCGGGAAATGCCCATGAGCACGCCCCGCAGGGCGATGTTCTCCCAGCCGGTGGCTTCAGGCTCCATCCCCTGCACCGGTTCGACCAGGCTCGCGATCCTGCCGGTCACCTCGCGGCGGCCTCCCTGGGGCGGATAGACGCCCTTCATCGTCCGCAGGAGCGTGGTCTTGCCGGAGCCGTTGTGGCCCACGATGCCCACCCGATCCCCTTCGCGGATGTCGAGGCTCACATCCTCGAGTGCCTGGATGATCGTGACGCCGGAGTCGCGGCCGATCCGACCGCCCGTCACGCTCGCGGTAAGCGTGTGCTTGAGCGACGTGCCATAGGCCCCGAAGATCGGGAAGGCGACGCTCACGTCGTGGAGGTGGATGCGGGTCATGGTCAGAGCCAGTAGACGACCTGGTCTCGCTTACGGGCGAACAAGACGGCCGCCGTGAGCAGATTCGCAGCCGTCCAGCCGAGGATCGCCCACCAGGCCCAGGCTGCCGGCGGCTTGTCGAGCAGCGGCCCCCGGACCACGTCGAGGAGAATCGAGAACGGATTGAGCAGGATCGCCTGAGCCCGGAGGGGCAGCCGATCGGGTAGCCAGAAGACGGGCGTGACGAACATCAGAAACTGCATCAGGCTCGAGACCACCTGCGGCACATCGCGAAAGCGGGCGCAGATGATCCCGAGGGAAAAGGCCGCCGCCAGCAGGTTGACCAGCAGGATCGCGAATCCGGGCAGGAAGAGAAGGTTGGCCGCCGCAGGCCGCAGCCCCGTCCAGATCGCCAGCGGCACGATCAGGACGATGTGATGGGCGAACTGAATCAGGTTGCGGGCCCAGACCCGCCAGCCGAACACCGCCAGCGGGTTGTCGCCCTGCTTGATGTGGTTGGCGGCGGCGCTGAAGGTCGTGCAGGCATCGTTGATCGACCCGGCGATGAAGTGCCAGAGGATGATGCCAATCGCCAGATGGGGGAAAAACTCGGTCCTCGAGGCGCCAAACAGCTCCGTGTAGAGCGGGCCGATCCCCAAGAGCATCGCCCCCATGCTGATCGTGAGCCACAAGGGGCCGAGGATCGACCGCCGGTATCGCAGCACGATGTCGTACCGGGCAAGCGTCCACCAGGCCCGCACGTTGGCGGTGCCCGCCCACCACTCCCGCCAGGCCTGGCTGAAACTCGTGGAGGACTGCATGAGGGATGACGCCGCCGCGGATAGGCCAAGGTGCCGCGACCGCGGCCGAAACATTCGACGCTAGGTTGCCGCGTGGGGCCAGTCAAGGGTGGCTGACTGCCGTCCCGCCTGAGGGCCGGGACCCGAGCGGTGCCCGGCCCGCGGGCGACGTATCCTTTTCGGGAGACCGCTCCCACCCCCGCCGGCTGCTTCGTGCCTCCCCCGACCGTCACCGTCGTGATCGTCAACTTCAACGGCGGAGACCATGTCGTCCGCTGCCTGGCGTGCCTCGCCGCCCAGACGCAGCCGCCCGAGCGGGTCGTGCTGATCGACCATGCGAGCAGCGACGGCTCCCTGCAGGCCTGCCAGAGGTTTCTGGCAGGCGAGCCGCGGTTGACCGACCGCACGCTCGTGGAACCGCTGGTCCACAACCTCGGATTCGCAGCCGGTTGCAACCGCGGCATCGCCCTGAGCGACACCGAACTCGTGGCCCTGCTCAATCCCGATGCCTTCCCCGAGCCTGGCTGGCTCGCCGCGCTCGTCGCGGCAGCCGAGCAGCATCCCGAGGCCGCCGCCTTCGGATCACGGCAGATGCTCGCCGGCTCGCCCGGGGTGCTCGATGGCATCGGCGATCGCT
>JBJOHE010000144.1:0-7860 GCA_046047895.1 Planctomycetota bacterium
CGATGCTGGCCGAGATTCAGCAGGGGCTCTTCGATCGGGCGATGGCCTTCCGAGACGCCCGCAGCGTGCGGCTCGGCTCGGCGGCCGAGGTGACGGAGTATTTCGGCCGCGACGATGCGGGCTTCGCCGTGGTGCACGTGGCCGACGACCCGGCCATCGCGGCACTGCTCGATCCGCTCAAGGTGACCGTACGGTGCATTCCGATGGACGGCCCCGACGAGCCGGGCACCTGCGTCGTCACCGGCCGAGAAGTACCGCGGCCCAGCGTCTTGGCCCGCTCCTACTGACAGGCTGGTCGCTGGTGTCGGGTCGCGTCAGACCTTGACCCGCTCGAGGTACTCGCCGGTGCGGGTGTCGACCTTGACCGTCTCGCCCTGTTCGATGAAGGCCGGCACCATGATCTCGGCGCCGGTTTCCAGCTTGACGGGCTTCGTCAGGTTCGTGGCCGTGTTGCCGCGGACGGCCGGCTCGGCATATTCGACGAGCAGCACCATGTGCTGGGGCGGTTCCATCGAGATCGGATTGCCGTTGTAGAGCAGCATCGAGCAGACGGTGCCCTCCTTGATCCACTTCCAGGAGTCGTCGACCTGCTCCTTGGAGAGCTCGTACTGCTCGTAGCTCTCCTGATCCATGAACACGAACGCCTCGCCCTGCTTGTAGAGGAATTGGGCGTCGATCGTGGTGATGTCGGCGGCGTCGAGCGAATCGCCGCTCTTGTAGGTGCGGTCGAGCACGGTGTTCCGCAGCAGGTTTCTCAGCTTGCACTTGTAAAGGGCCTGCCCCTTGCCCGGCTTCACGAAGTTGCACTCGATCATGATGTAGGGGTCGCCGTCGATCTGGACCTTGAGACCCTTCTTGAATTCGCTGGTGTTGTAGGCGGGCACGAAACACTCCTTCGGGGAAGACGGCGGGGCCCCGGCAACGGGGCGATCGGTGGCGGGCCGCGGCGTTCGCCCGCTATGCTCGGCGATTTCCGGGGCCGGAAAACTCCAAAGAGTGGCCAGCGGGGCCGACGCTGTCAACGCCGTGGCCTGCCGGACGGTTTCCGCCCCATCCCGCAAAGGCCCGACTCATGGTGCCGCCCTCCGTCCTTCGAACACCCGCGTCGCCGGCTGCGAGCGATGCCCGCGGCGCGGTCTGGCGACGGGAACTTACCGAGGCCTTCCGCGATCCGGCCGAGCTGTGCCACTTCCTCGGGCTTTCGGCCGGCGTGGCGATTGAGGTTGAGCAGTCGCCGGCGGGGTTTCCCTTCCTCGTGCCCCGAGGGTTCGCGGCCCGGATGAGGCGAGGCGATCCTGCGGATCCGCTTCTTCGCCAAGTGCTGCCCGTGGCGGCTGAGACCGAGCCGGTTGCCGGCTACACGGCGGACCCGCTCGCCGAGGCAGGTTTCCAGTCGGGGCCGGCGCTCGTGCGGAAATACTCGGGGCGGGCCCTTCTGCTCGTCACCGGCGGGTGTGCGGTCAATTGCCGCTACTGTTTTCGTCGCGAGTTTCCCTACGCCGAGCGGGGCGCGAACCGGCGCGGCATCGAGGCGGCGGTTGCCACGATCGCGGCCGACCCGTCGCTTTCGGAAGCGATCCTGTCCGGGGGCGATCCGTTGCTCGCGGACGACAGCCTGCTTGCAGATCTCATCGCCCGGCTCGACGCCGTGCCGCATCTGCGGCGGCTGCGGATTCACACCCGACTGCCGGTGGTGCTCCCGAGCCGTGTCGACGACTCGCTGCTCGATGTGCTGGCCGCAGGCCGACTCGCGCGAACGGTCGTGATCCACGCCAACCACCCGGCCGAACTCGACGAGGCCGTGGCGGGTGCCGTCCGTCGGCTGGCCGGACTGCCCGCGATCCTGCTCAACCAGGCGGTGCTTCTGCGGGGTGTCAACGACTCCGTCGACGTGCTGGCGGCGCTCTCGGAACGGCTCGTCGAGATCGGTGTCGTGCCCTACTACCTTCATCTGCTCGACCGAGTTCGCGGCGCTGCCCATTTCGAGGTGCCCGAGGCCGAGGCGCTCAGGCTCCACCAGCGGCTCCGCGAGACGCTCCCGGGCTACGCCGTGCCCCGGCTCGTGCGGGAAGTGCCGGGAGAACGCTCCAAGACGCCGGTCGGCTGAACGCCAGCCTTGGGACGATGCCGGACCTCGGGGAACCGAATCAGCCTCGGCGGTGTATACCTTTGCGACGTGGCCGCTGGCGGCCGCAGACCTACCCCGGGAGTTTCTCGATGCACGCCTCCAGCCTTGCAATTCGTGGACTGGCCGCCGGCCTCGTCGTCGCCCTCCTCGCCCCGGTCGTCTCCGCGGGCCAACTCGACCTCGGGCGGGTGCCCGCCGGCGCCGTCTGGCTCGCTCATGCCGACATGGATGCCGCCCGCGAGTCGAGCGTGGTGCGGCGGATGTACGAGCGGATGGTGAAGAAGCATCCCGAGATCGAGAACATGGCGGGGATGGTCGCCGCGATGACGGGCATGGATCCGCGGACCGACGTGCACGACGCCACCGCCTACGGCCTCGACACGGACAAGCGGCATGCCGTGATGATCGTTCACGCCGACGTCAATCGCGGCTTTCTCGAGAAGATGGTGGCGAAGGCCCGCGATCACGCGACGATGAAGCACGGCGACTATGTGGTCCACTCCTGGAAGGACCATCACGGGAAGACGGTGTTTGGGGCCTTCTTCAAGGACGACATGCTCGTCTTCGCCCACGCGGCCGACCGCGTGAAGCTCGCCCTCGACGTGCTTGACGGCAAGGCCGAGGCAGCCGATGCCAAGAGCCCGCTGGCCGGCCGCACCCGGCCCGGATCGATCCTCGTGGCCCGGGCCTCGCAGGTCGATCCCGAGACGAAGTGCCCGGTGCTCCGCGAGGGCGAGGGCTTCCGCGTGGCGATGGGCGAGCATGACGGGAAGTCGTTCTACCGGGCCCGGCTCGAGATGGATTCGGCGGAAGCTGCGGACCTGGCCGAGGACGTCGTCGAGGGCATGGCCGCCACGGTTCGCCTTGGTCTTGGTGCGGAGCCGGGCGTCCGCGGGCTCGTCGACGGCCTCGAGACCGCGACGAAGGGCAGCATCTGCAGGATCGCCTGGGATGCCTCGGCCGACGACGTGTGGAAGACGGTTTCAGCGCTCGCCGACAAGATTGAAGTCAAGATTGAAGCCCACCTCAAGGCGAAGCGGAAGGCGAAGGCCTGCGGCTGCGAACCCTGCGGCTGCAACGACTGCGGCAAAGAAAGCTGCGGCAAAGAAGGCTGCGAGTCGGGCAGCTGCCCACGCGCTGAGGGCTCGGCAGCGGCCGAAGAGTCGGATGCCCGCCGCCCCTTCGACGACGACGAGTTCTGACCGCGAGGCGGGCGTGGCCGATGATTCCCGGCAGCACGACGCAACCCTCGCCCGGCGGGCGGCCGCCGGGTGTGCCGAGAGCTTCGCCACGCTCGCCCGTCGGCATCAGACAGCCGTCCGGCACTATGTGCAGCGGTTGGCCCGAAGGACGGGGCAGGGGGATGCCGACGACGTGGTGCAGGAGGCGTTGCTGCGGGCCTGGCAGGGGCTGGCCGGGTACGACCCGCAGTGGGCGTTCTCCACGTGGCTGTTCACGATCGCCCGGAGGTCGTGGCTGAACCACGCGCGGGCGGGGCAGCGGCGGTCCAACCGGGAGGCCGCCGTGGCCGGAGCCCGGCCCAGCCCGACGGAATCCGAGCCGGCGGCGTCGCTGATCGCAGCCGAGCGGGCCTCGTTGATCTGGGACTTGGCGGCAGCGTCGCTTTCCGAACAGGAGTTCACCGCCACCTGGCTCCGCTACGTGGAGGAGAAGCCCCTGTCGGAGATTGCCGTCGTGCTGGGCAAGCCCGAGGCCACGGTGAAGACGATCCTGTTTCGGGCCCGGAAGCGGCTCGGGCCGCTGGTGAAAGCGGAAGCGCTGGAGTAGACGACGATGTGGCGGGACGTGGATGATGACGACATCGGTGACGGCGACGGGATTGCGTTGGCGGAGCTGCTCCGGGAGGAGGCCCTCCGCGAACGCCCGGGTTTTTCTCCGGCGGTTCACGCCCGGTTTCTTCGGCGGCAGGCTGCCGCGAAGACCGGGCCGGTGCCCACTCCGCACCGCGCCGGGCTGGCAGGCGAGGCCCCCGACCGTCGGCGGGCGGGGCGACGATGGCTGCTCTCGTTGCCGATGGCAGCCGCAGCGATCGCCGTCTTGACCAGCCTTCTGGCCCTGCCGCGAGCGCAGCGGTCGCCAGGGGCTGGGGAGCCGATGCCTCGAGTCCCCATCGCGGATCGACGGCCCGCAGTGCCGGCCGAGGCCGTCGCGGATCCGGGGTTGATCGAACGGCTGCCGATGTTCGATGAGCTCGACCGAGAACTGCGGTCCGGCGTGGTGCGCCTCGCCGCGTCCCTGCTCGACCTTCCCGCCGTGCCAGACATGAGGGAGTTCGACCCCGGCGGCTTTCTGGGGGCTGAGCCGGCGCGCTGAACGCTCGTGGACAAAGCCTGGCCGGTTCGATGCGACCGATCCCCGCCCGCGGCCCGTGGCGATACAATGCGGGTGATATGACGCAGATGAGGAGCGGGCGGCAGATGGCAGTGCGGATGCCGGGAGCATGGACCGTGGCGGCCGCGGCAGCGTTTGCCGGAGGGCTGGTCGGGGCGACGGGCTCGGCCCTCAAGGCGACCCTGATTCCCTGGCAGGTGGGCGACCTCGTGCCGGGCACGGGGCCGGTCGCCGCCGACGCTCCGCGGGTGGAGGTGGCCGAGACGACCTATGCCTTCGGCACGGTCGGCACCGGTGAGACGGGCAGCCACCGCTTCGAGGTGCGGAATGCCGGTGGCGGCCCGCTCACGCTCCGTAAGGGGAGTTCCAGCTGCAGTTGCACCGTCAGCGACTTCGACGCCGAGTCGACGGAAGGCGAGGAGCCCCGGCGGGTCGTGCCGCCGGGCGAGAGCAGCCTCGTGACGGTGCAGTGGAAGGGAAAGCCTCCCGGGGGGCCGTTTCGGCAGCAGGTCACGGTGCTCACCGACGACCCCCGCCGCCCTGAGATCGTGTTCGTAGTCGAGGGCACGGTGCTGCCGAGTTGGAAGGCCGTGCCTTCGGTGATCGCCCTCCCGCGGCTGACGGCCTCCGCGAGCGAGCAGGCTGCCACCACGATCTTCACGTTCGGCGAGGAGGCCCCGGTGGTCGAGTCGCTGGCAATCGACCATCCCCAGGCAGCCCAGTTTTTCTCGCTTGCCTCGGCCCCGCTGTCGTCCGCCGAGGTGGCGGCGGAGCCGGGGGCGACCGGCGGATTCCGCATCGAGGTGACGGTGCATCCGGGGCTGCCCCTCGGCCTGCTCAAGCAGACCCTTTCCGCCCGGTTCCGAATGCCCCAGCCCGTCACGGCCGAGCTGCTCTTCGAAGGGAGCGTCGGCGGTGATCTTGTGCTCGCCGGGCAGGGATGGGATTCCTCTCGGCAGGCCCTGCGGCTGGGAACGGTTTCCGGCCGTACCGGTCTGAAGACCAGGCTGTTTCTCACCGCGAAGGGGCCGCACCGCGATGCCGTGCGACCGACGGTGGTGGAGACGGTGCCGGAGACGCTCGAGGTGACCGTGGGCGAAGCGAAGCCAATCGGCTCGGGCGGGGTGGTGAGGATCCCGCTGGAGATCGTGATCCCCCCGGGCAGCCGCCCCGTCAATCACATCTGCTCGGAGCAGGCGCCCGCCGGGAGGATCGTGCTCGCGACGGGCCATCCCGACACTCCGACGCTTTCGATTCCTGTCTGCGTAGTCATCGGCCCCTGATTTTCTCCCGCCTTCCGCGGAGCCTCCTATGGTGATGATGCTCGTCCTGCTGCTCGCCCTCGGCCTGGCCTGTCCGGCGACGGCTGCCCCGGCGGTCGTTGCCGGCCCGCCCGAACGTGGTGCGGGCGTGGACGATGCCGTGGTGGCGAAATTCCGCGAGCGGAACGGCGACATCTTCGCCGGCTGGAGCCGGCCCGAGGCGGTGCTCGTGATCACCGGCGAACTCGACGGCTACATCGAACCCTGCGGCTGCACCGGCAAGGAGAACCAGAAGGGGGGGCTGAGCCGGCGACAGAACTTTCTCCGGGCAATCGAGGAGGCGGGCTGGGACGCGGTGCCGGTCGATCTCGGCGGTCAGGTGAAGCGGTTCGGGCGGCAGACTGAGCAGAAATTTCAGTCGATCGTCGACGGCCTGCGAGGCATGCACTATGACGCGGTCGGCTTCGGGCCGGGCGATCTGCGACTGCCCGCCGAGGAACTCGTGGCCGCCGTGGCTCCGATCGGCGACGAGCCCACGCCCTACCTCAGCGCCAACGTGGGGCTACTCGGTCTCGATGCCAACATCACTCCGCGGTTTCGCATCATCGAGGTCGGCGGGCTCTCGATCGGGATCACTGCCGTGCTGGGTGACCAGGAAGCCTCCCAGGTCCGCAACGACGACGTCGAGGTGGTGCCCGCGGCCGAGGCCCTCGCAGCGGTGGCTCCCAAGCTCGCGGCAGCGGGCTGCGACCACCAGGTGCTGCTCTCCTGGGCCGCCGCCGAGGAAACCAAGCGGCTGGCCGCCGCCTTCCCGCAGTTCGACATCGTGGTGACCGCGGGCGGGGCCGACGAGCCTCCCGCCGAACTGCCGCAGCTTCCGGGCGGTGCCCGGCTCGTCGAACTCGGCCACAAGGGGATGTACGCCGTGGCGATCGGGTTCTTCGCCAACGAGGCCGCGCCGATCCGCTCCCAGCGGGTGCCGCTCGACGCCCGCTGGGGTGAAGCCGACGACATGATTGCAATCCTGGCCACCTACCAGCAGAAGCTGGAGACGCTCGGGCTGGAAGGGCTGGGGCTCGTACCGATCCGGCATCCCAGCGGCCGTCGGTTCGCCGGCAGCGCGGCCTGCGCCGAGTGTCACGCCGAGGCTTTCGAGGTCTGGGAAAGCTCGAGCCATGCAACGGCGCTCACCACGCTGGAGGAGGCGAAGCCCCGCCGCGACGGCGATCCCGAATGCCTCTCCTGCCACGTCGTCGGCTGGGCTCCGCAGCGGTTCGAGCCCTTCGAAGGTGGCTTCATGGGCATGGACAAAACGCCGCAGCTCGCCCACCAGGGCTGCGAAAACTGCCACGGCCCGGCCGCCGCCCACACGGCCGTCGAACGCGGCGACGTCAGGGCCAGCGTGGCCGAGCGGGATCGGCTCCGGGCCGAACTCGTGCTCTCGATCGATACCCCGGCCGACCGGGAGAAGGTGGTGAACAACTGCCTGGAATGCCATGACCTCGACAACAGCCCGATGTTCGACTTCGACGAATACTGGCCCGCGGTCGAGCACTGACTTCAGCGCCCAGCGGGCCATCCCTGGCCCCGCTGGGCTTGGCGGCCCTCCGGCCGCCGGCCGCCTTCCGGGCGGCCGATTGCGTGCGTCCGCAGCGGCGTGGCAGCCCTGTCTGCGCGGATGTTCGTCGAGGCGGGCGGCGGCCCGGATGGCACGCAGCGCGGGCTTCGCCCGCTGCGTGCCTGTAAGGCGGAGCCGACGCGGGTCGGCGGCGACGGCGCGAAAGTCGCTAGGCACGCAGCGCGGGCTTCGCCCGCTGCGTGCCTGAGAAGGACGAAGGACCCTGATGGATCGCCACCCAGTGGGCCCGTGGGGGCAGGCTTGCAGCCTGCCCGAATGCGGACCGCATCCGTCACAAAAGCCTCTTATCGGTGAGGACCCTGATTCCGCCGGCTCCAAGCCTGCGGCCACGGGGCCTCTCGAGCGCATTCCCCCTAATAGGGCTGCCAAGGGCGGGGGCGGCCATGTCCCGGAGCCGGCCTAGAGAACAAGCGAAGCCATGGATGGCGAAGCGCTGTTCTCTCGGAGCGAGCGAAGCCCAGGATGAACGCAGCGAGCGT
>JBJOHE010000145.1:0-2816 GCA_046047895.1 Planctomycetota bacterium
CGGCACGGGAGTCGAGCGGGTGGCTGAGCCGGGCGGCGGTGAACCGGGCCGTGAGCACTATCGCTTCTCGCGGCCGGTCGACTGGGAGGTCGAGGCGACCGGTCGATTGATCACGCTGCGAGGAATGGACAACGGCGAGCAGTCGCGGCAGCCTCGGCTCGTCGTCGAGGTTGTGGCGGCACCGGGAGGTGTGCCATGAGCCCGAGCCGTCAGACCCGCCGTGAACCCGCTGACCGCCGGGGGAGCGTGTTGGTGATGGTGCTCGCCTGCATGGCGGTCGCCAGCGGGATCGGCCTGGCGATGCTTCGCTCGGCGACGGCCGTGCACGGCAGCCTCCGCACCGAGCGACACCTGCGGCAGGTCGAGCGGCTGCTCGTGGCCGCGGCCGAGCGGGTGGTGGCCCTCGAGGCTGCCGGCGAGCCGATTCCAGGCGAGATCCTGCTCGGGCCTGACGACATCGTCGGCACCGAGTCGGCGCGGATCACGTTCGCCTCGGATCTCGCGGACCCACCCGCGGTGCAGATCGTCGTCGAGTATCCGCTGGCCGGCCCGGTGACGATCCGCCGCTCCCGCACCATTTCGCTTCCCCTGTCGCCCCCCGTAATCCCAGAGGAGAGCTCACCGTGACCCATTTCATTCCCTTCCGAATTGGCCGCCAAAGCGGCCGACGACTTGGTTTCACCCTCGTCGAACTGCTCGTGGTGATCGCGATCATCGGCACGCTGATCGGTCTGCTGCTGCCGGCCGTGCAGAGCGCCCGCGAGGCGGCGCGGCGGTGTGCCTGCTCCAACAACACCGTCCAGCTGGGCCTGGCCCTCCATAATTACGAGTTTGCCCACGAGGCCTTTCCGCCCGGCGTCACCGGCGATGCCGGGCCGATCCGCAGCGAGCCAGAGGGGCATCACGTCGGCTGGATCGTGCGGCTCTTGCCGTTCATCGAACAGCAGGCGCTCGCCAGTCACTTTTCGATCGCCGACGGCGTGTACGCCCCGGTGAATGCCGAAGCTCGGGCGGCATCGATTCGAACACTGATCTGTCCGTCGTCACCGATTGAGCCGGTCCGTGACGAAGGCGGCGTCAAGGTGGCCGTGTCGAGCTACGCTGGCTGCCATCATTCCGTCGAAGCGCCGATCGCGGCCGACAATGACGGCATCCTGTTTCTCGACAGCCGGATCCGGTTTTCCGACATCACCGACGGCTCGTCGAACACGCTCTTGCTGGGCGAGCATCGCGGAAGCCCGGGGGACCTTGGATGGGCGTCGGGCACCCGGGCGACCTTGCGAAACACATCTCCGATCGCCGGACGAGGCCGCGACGGCCGCCTCCGGGAGGAGCCGGCCCCGGCTGATCCACTCGTGGTCGGTGGCTTCGGCAGCTTTCATGCGGGCTGGATCGTGGTGGTCGGCATGGCCGACGGGGCGGTGCGGGTCGTCCAAGCCGACACCGATCCGGAGGTGCTGCGGCAGCTCGGCGACCGGGCCGACGGCGAACTCCCGGCGGAAGGCCGGGAGTGATAGAGTGCGGGCGGGGAACGAAACCGGGAGCCGACCGATGACCACGCCGCAGCAGATGGGTCCAGGCATTGTCGATCAGCGGTCGAAGGCTGGTAGCGCAGCACCGCTCGACGCCGAGGCGTTTGCCAGCCTCGTGACCGCGCACCGACAGCGGGTGCTGCGGTTTGCGACCGCCTTCCTTGGCGACCGGCATCTGGCCGAAGACGTTGTGCAAGAGGCCTTCAAGCGGCTCTTTGAGCACCGGGGCCGGTATCCGCTCGCGGAACTCTTCGGGCCTTATCTTGTGAAGACCGCGGCACGGCTCTGCATCGACCAGCGACGGTCGCGGCAGGCCGAGGCGCGGCGGATCGCCGCGGTCGAGCCGCCGGACGTGCCCCTGCCCTCGGTGGCGATCGAAGACCGCGAGCGAGCCGACCTCGTGGCCCTGGCCATCGGCGGCCTGCCCGACCGCGAGCGGGCCTGCTTTCTGCTGACGGTCTGCGAGGGGCTCAGCTACCGCGACGCGGCCGACACCCTCGGCCTGACGTACGCCGAGGTCAATAACGCGATCCACCGGGCTCGCACCCGCTTGCGGACGAGCCTCGGCCCGCACATGGAGGGCCCGCGATGAACGACCTCCCCGAGAACCTCACTGCCGACATCAGCCTCTGGCTCGCCGGCGAATCGGTCGGAGCCGAGGCCGATCGTGCGGTCGCCGGACTCGCCCACGACGCTTGCGCCCGCCGGCTGGCGGCGGATTCCTTGGCGATCGAGGATCTTGTCCGCGACTGGTACGGCGGCATCCCGCTGCCGCCGCCCGCGGCGTATGTGATCGAGCGGCAGGAGCGGCGGTCGCTCGCCACGGCGGCGATCTCTGCTGTGGCAGCCGGCGTGCTCGTGGCGACGCTGGTGGCGACTGCCCCCTTCGCCCGAGGTCTCGAAGCGACAGGTGGCTGGATCACCGGCGGCCTGCGGCCGCCGGTGGCGACGTCGTCGTGGTGGCAGCTCCGCCAGCATGATCCAGCCACTGGATCGTTCGGCGCCGAGTGATTCCCGGGCACCGACCGTGGGCCAGGGGCGGTGTGGGATGGCGAAAGGCCACGGGCGGGGCCTGGGCGGCTGGCGCGACCGGCGTGCGACTCAGTTTTGTGTCATGAACACATCCCGCTTCGGAAATGCCTCGAAGGTCGCCGCCGGCCTGCCGAAATTCACCGCCAACACATCGGCGGGCTGTCCGGCGATCCATTGCGACACATCCACGGTCTCGTATGTTCCGGAGTTGAAGACGATCAGGATTCGGGCCTGATCGGGCCCGATGTTCTC
>JBJOHE010000146.1:0-3207 GCA_046047895.1 Planctomycetota bacterium
TGGGCGTCGAGGTGGTCGAGCCGCATCAAGCGGAGAGCGGCGCCTGTGAGCATCGAGGCCACGCCGTATTGGTGGGCGGCGAAGGCGTCGTGTTCGCCGAGGCCGAGGCCGGCAAAGGCGACTGCCTGGCCCACGGGATAGCAGCCCGGCGTCTCTCCGCCCCGAATCGCCGCCAGCCATCCGGCCATGAGCGGGTCGGTGCGAACATGCTCGCAGAGTTCGCCGAGCTTGCGGCCCATCCGGGTGGTCATCGTGCGGACCTCCTCGTTGAGCTTGCGATTGAGGAGCATCCGATCGATCGTGAGCACAGCCGGCAGGTCGCCGCGGCGGGCAGCGCGGTGGGCATGGATCAGCCCTAGGCCGTCGCCCGTGGCCGCCTGCCGTGTGGCCGTGCGGACGAACTGCCGCAGTGTCTCCCGGTCGCGGACCATCCCCTCCTGCACGGCCGACTCCAGGCCGCCGGAAAAGGAGAACGCTCCGACCGGCAGCACCGAGTCGCCGAACTGGAGCACCCGGAGCAGTTCGCCGACGGACGGGGGCGGTGGCGGGGCCGGAGCGGGCATCAGTGATGATGGTGGTGGCCGTGCTCATGGCCGGGCAGATGGGAGTGGGGCGTCGCGTCGGCGCCGCCAAACAGTCGCCGGGCTTCATGCGGCAGGAGGTAGGGGATTACCTCGGTGCCCGGGATGAACTCGTAGGCGATGCCCTCGAAGGCATGGGTCTTCATCACCGAGGCCATCACCTTGCGGTCCACTGTGAGCGGCACGTAGACGGTCGTGCCTTTGACGACGGCCGGCCAGTGCTGGTTGCCGAGGGCGTGGCCGAGTTCGAAGCAGGTGCGAATCACAAGCTCCTCAGGCTGCCCCTGGAGGCCCGCGAGTCGGATCACGAGCACGTCGGCCAGATCGATGTGGGCCACGATCGCCGTGCCCGCAGCCTCGTCCCAGGCGAGGACATCGCCATGGTGAAGATGACTGGCACGGTCAAGCGACAGGGCGAGTTCGACGCCGGCGTCGGTCGTCTTGCGGAGCCGGTTCTTTTGGGCCTGCCATTGGTCGAGCCGAAGATGATCGACGGTGGCCGAGGCAAGCTTTTCTCGCCAGCCGTCATCGGCGGCGTTGCCAAGGATCCGCTCGATGATCGTGGGGCGGCCGGCGGCCGGCTCGGAGGGCGTGTGGTGCATGGCGGACTCATAGGGAGGAAGCGGACCGGGCCGGGGCCAACGCCGCTTTGGTATAAAGCCGGCCCGAGGTTCGGGCAACGGTGTGGCCGTGTGCCGGCGGCCTCGAGGCCCAGGGGGAGCATCCTCGACGGTGGCGACGAAGACACAACGTGCAGCGGCCTCCGCGGCGCCGCCGATGGGCGGGGCCTCGGGGCAATTGCTCCTGGCGGTGCTCCGCGGATTCGGCCAGGTGATGTTTCAGCGGAACGCCGTGACCGGCATTCTGTTTCTTGCCGGGATGGCGGTCGCCTCCCCCTGGCTGGCGGTCGGCGCGGCCATCGGAGGCGTGATCGGAACGCTGGTCGCGATCTTTCTCAACCTTGGCGACGGCGACCTCCAGGACGGAATCTACGGGTTCAATTCCGCTCTCGTCGGCGCGGCGGCCGTCGCGCTCCTGCCGCCGACGGCGGTCAGCTGGGGGCTTGCGGTCGTGGCAGCGGCGGTGGCCGCGCCGCTCACCTGGCTCCTCCGACGGCAGCTGCACTTCCCCACCTACACCGCCCCCTTCGTGCTCGCGACCTGGAGCATGCTCCTTGTGGCTGGGGTGTTGGGTGACAAGCCCCTGCCGCCGCCCGCAGCTCCGGCGGTCAAGCCTGGCTGGGAGGGGTTCGCGGAGGAGGTGCTGGCCGGCGTGGCTGAGGTGATGTTTTCAGCGAACGCCCTCAGCGGCGGCTGCTTCCTGGCCGGGATCGCGGTGAGTTCCTGGCGGCAGGCGGTGGTGGCTGTGCTTGGCGCTGCTCTGGGCACGGTGGGCGCCATGTACCACAGCGATCCCTCTGGCCCGATCGCGCTGGGCATGTATGGCTACAACGCGGCGCTCGCGGCGATGGCCGCCTACCTGGCCCGGCCGTCGCTCGTGCCCGCGGCGCTCGCCGCCTTGGCGAGCGTGCCGCTGGTCGAGTTTTTTCCAACGACCCTCGGCGTGCCCGCCCTCACCGCACCGTTTATCATGGCAGCCTGGATCGTCTTGGCCTTCATGGCGATCGACGCGGCCCTCGGGCAGCGACCGAGCTGAGTCGTCCCTGGATCACGAGCGAGAGGATCACCTTCGATGCACCTGACGCCCCGCGAGATGGAAAAGGTCATGATCTATGCCATGGCCGACGTGGCGCTGAAACGCAAGGCCAAGGGGATCCGGCTGAATCACCCCGAGGCGATGTCGGTGATCTGCGCGACGGCGATGGATGGTGCCCGCGAGGGCAAGACCGTGGAGGAGGTGATGAAGATCGCCTCCGACGTGCTCACCAAGGCCGACGTGATGGACGGGGTGGCCGACATGATCCCGTTCGTGCAACTGGAGGCCGTGTTCACCGACGGCAGTCGGCTGGTGACGGTGCACCAGCCAATTCGCTGACGGCAGCGACAGCTACCGAGTTCCTAGGAGCCTTGCCATGGCCAAGAAAACAAGCGTCAAGCCCCGGACGGAGTCAGAGAATTGGCAGCGGCACAAGCATGCCGCACCGCACGGGGAAGACCTGCACGACGTGCCCGTCGGCGGGGTGATCCTGGCTCGCGGGCAGATCGAACTCAACGCCGATCGGCCGACGGTGACGGTCACGGTCAGGAACACCGGCGACCGGCCGGTGCAGGTGGGCTCCCACTACCACTTCTTCGAGGTCAACCGTGAACTCGCCTTCGACCGGGAGGCCGCTTTCGGAATGCGGCTCGACATTCCGGCCACGACCGCGATCCGGTTCGAGCCGGGCGACGAGAAGCAAGTGACGCTTGTGCCCCTCGCCGGCAAGCGGTATGCCCACGGCTTCGCCAACCTCGTCGATGGCTGGGTGGGTACGGGCCCCACGCCGGAGTACCGCCCGAACCTCACCATAGCCGTGAAGAAGGCCGCCGAGCTCGGCTTCAAGTCATTGCCTCCGGAGGCGAAGTAGCCACCATGTCGAAGATCTCCCGCAAACAATACGTCGATCTCTTCGGGCCCACCGTGGGTGACCGGATCCGCCTCGGCGACACCGACCTCGTGATCGAGA
>JBJOHE010000147.1:0-4567 GCA_046047895.1 Planctomycetota bacterium
GAATCCTTCTGAGCGGCGGGATCAGGACGAGGGGGGAACTTGTCGGACATGCCATGACGTCCCCTCCCGTTTGCGTTTGGCTGAAGCGGGATCTTCGAGCGTCGGATCACTCCGCCCTCACTGCCGCGTTGCACCGCGCGGGATCCGCAGGCGTCGTCGCCGTCTTTCTCTACGAGCCTGAGGTGCTGGGCCAGCCCGAATGGGACTCGAGCCACACCGCCTTTCAGGCAGAGTGCCTCCGCGACCTCGAGCCGCGGCTTCGCGCCGTTGGAATCCCGCTGGTCACCCGACGCGGTGAGGCGGTGGCGATGCTCGAACGACTGCGGCAGGAGACCGGCTTTCGCCTGCTCGTTGCCCACGAGGAAACCGGGACTGGGGTCACCTATGCTCGTGACCGACGGGTGCGGCGCTGGGCCCGAACCGCAGGGGTGGAGTTCTTGGAACTGCCGCAGACGGGTGTCGTTCGCCGGCTCGGCTCGAGAGACGGCTGGAATCGGTTCTGGGAACAGCGGATGGAGGCGGCCCAGGACGTGCCACCGCGGCGACACGCGGCAACTGCGCTCGCGAACCTCGGCCGACTCGAAAGCTGCGGCATTCTTGATTGCCGCGCGCTAGGTCAGCCTCCGGACGCAAAAGACCGGCAGCGGGGTGGTGCGGGGGAGGCCGAGGCCATCCTCGATGGGTTTCTCACCCGCCGTGGCCGGCAGTACGCGGGCGGAATCAGCAGCCCGCTCACGGCGGCCACCGCCTGCTCCCGGCTAAGCCCGTATCTGGCGTTCGGCGGGATCTCCCTCCGCCAGGTCTGGCAGGCGGTCGAGCGCCGTCGGCTGGAGGTGGCGGCGGCTTTGGAAGAGACCGTCGATTCGCGGGAACGCATCGGCCTCCGGGCCTGGCGGCGGAGCCTGATCGCCATGCAGTCCCGCCTCCACTGGCATTGTCATTTCATGCAGAAACTGGAAGACGAGCCGGGTATCGAGTTTCACAACATGCTGCGGGCGGCGGACGGTCTCCGCGAAGCGGAGCACTCGCCGGAGCGGCTCGCGGCCTGGCAGGCCGGGCAGACCGGCTACCCGTTGATCGATGCCTGCATGCGGAGCCTGCTGGCGACCGGCTGGCTGACCTTCCGGATGCGGGCCTTGCTCGTCTCGTTTGCGAGCTACTCGCTCTGGCTTCACTGGCGGGAGACGGGCCTCCACCTCGCGCGGCACTTTCTCGACTTCGAGCCGGGGATCCACTGGTCGCAGATGCAGATGCAAAGCGGCACCACCGGGATCAATACGCTGCGGATCTACAACCCGACGAAGCAGGCGATCGAGCAGGATCCGGCGGGCAGCTTCATCCACCGCTGGGTGCCGGAACTCGCCGCCGTGCCCGCGGTGTATGTCCACACCCCGTGGACCATGCCCTCCGACGTTCAGCGAAAGGCGGCCTGCCGCCTCGGAGTCGACTACCCGCTGCCGATCGTCGACCATGCTGTGGCCACCCGAATCGCCAAACAACGATTGGCAGCCGTTCGCAACGCATCGCCGGCGGTGGCGGAAGCCCGTGAGGTTGCCCGGCGGCATGGCAGCCGTCGCGACCGGCGGGGGGCGATGCAGCAGGATCCCGTTCGGAAACGGCTCGAGGCTGCCGCGGGAAAACCGCGGCAGCCCGCCGTCACCGACCCTCAGCGTCGACTTCCATTCGCCGACGAGCCCGACCCGCTCGCCGGCTCGTAAAGGCACCGCCGACGCTGGACTTCGAGCTGCCGCGGCTCCGCTCACCAGTAGACGTATCGCTCGAACCGCTCCCGGTCGGGCTTTGGCAGATCGGCGACCCGGGGTACGACCCAGCGGTTTTCCTCGGTGTCGATCAAGAGCTTGCCATCCTCGCCAAAATCGACCGCCTGGCTCTGGGTCCAGCGGGTCGTGAACTGGCCCGGCCCGGTGGCGGTTTCAACCTCGAAGTCGAGGTAACCGTGGTCGAGCCGCAGTTTGTGGATTCGGCTGATCGTGCGGACAAGGATCCGGCGGGCCACCGCCGCCCTCAGGATCCCGGCGTCGGCCGCGGGCCAATCGGCCAGCGAACGGACGATCCCGAGCTCCTGCTCCTCGCCGTCGTCGGTCCAGCCACGGACGGAGAGAAAGGCGTCGGGGTGCGTCGCGGGGAAGGTGGGCACGACGAACACGCCCGCGGCGAGCCTGTTGTCGCCTGCCCAGAGCTCAATCCGGCCGTGGACCCCGGTTGCGAACCGATGGCCCGCCGGCTCGAGCCAGCGGAGAGCCGACTCGGCTGGCACTCCCGCGGGCGGCTCGGCCTCGTCTGCTGCGGGCTCGGCCAGGAGCGAGTCGACCGTGGGCTGCTTGGAGACCTGGGTCTGGATCCGGACGAGCCGCGCATAGAGCCCGTCGGCGGCGAGCAGGTCGGCGTGGCTGCCCTGCTCCACCAGCCGGCCGCGGTCGAAGGCGATGATCCGGTCGGCGTTTCGCAGGGTGGAGAGCCGGTGGGCGATCGCGATCGTGGTGCGGCCGCGGATCAGCGCGGCAAGGGCCTGCTGGATCTCCCGTTCAGCCTCGGCATCGATGCTGCTCGTAGCCTCGTCGAGCACGAGGATCTGCGGATCGGCCAGGAGCGTGCGGGCGATCGAGAGCCGCTGCTTCTCGCCGCCCGAGAGCCCGGCTCCCCGTTCACCGAGCAGCGTCTCATAGGCCGCCGGCTGGCGGCAGATGAAGTCGTGGGCCCCGGCCGCCTTGGCGGCCGTCAGCCCCTCCTCGACCGTGGCCTGCGGCCGGCCGTAGGCGAGATTCCGCCAGATGGTGCCGCGAAACAGAAACGACTCCTGAAACACGATCCCCAGCCGCTCCCGCAGTTGCTGCCCAGGCAGCCGTCGCACGTCGATGCCGTCGATCTCGACCGCCCCTTGCTGCACGTCGTGGAACCGGGCCAGAAGGTTCACGAGCGTCGACTTCCCGGAGCCGCTCCGGCCGACGATTCCCACCATCTCGCCCGGCGCCACGCTGAACGAGACGTCGCGGAGCACCGGCTGGTTCTCGTCATAACCAAAGGTCACGTCACGGAAGGCGATCGCCCCCCGGGTTTCCTGCCACTCGGCCGGAGCCGCCGGCTCGGTGATCAGGGCCGGCGTGTCGAGTAGTTCGAGCACCCGCTTGCTGCCGGAGAGAAAGCTTGTCAGCCAGGTCGTGAAGCTCGAGAGCGCCCCGAGCGGAGCGTAGAACATCGCCAGGTAGGCGAGGAAGGCGATGAGCTGACCGAGCGTCATCTGCTGGCCCAGCACGTCGCGGCCGCCGACATACCAGACGATCAGGCCGCCGAGGCTGAACACGATCTGCATCGCGGCCGAATAGGTCGAGCCGGTCAGTTCCACCCACTGCCGCCAGTTCCGCAGGTGGTCGCTGGCCGCCTGAAACCGCTCCTGCTCCCGCGGTTCCTGGGCGAAGGCCTTCACCACCCGGATGCCCGAGAGCATGCCGGAGAGCGCCGCCATCTGCTTGCTCGAGGCATCCCAGAGCCGGTAGTGCCGCGGGTAGACGTATTGCCAGAAGATCCAGGAGCCGAGGATCACCAGCGGCACCGGAATCAGGGTGAAGGCCGCCAGCTTGGGATTGATCCAGACGAGCATCGCACCGACGGCCACCAGTTGCACGATCTGCAGGAGAAAGCCACCGGTGAACTGGTGGACGAGCCCGTGGAGCACCTCGCTGTCGTGGGCCACCCGGCTGATCATCGAACTCACCTGATGGCGGTCGTAGTAGGCCACCGACAGCCCCTGGAGCTTTTCCACCATCTCCTGCCGGAGCCGGGAGGTGAGCCCGCTGCCGATCGTGGAGGCCAGCCGTCCCTTGAACACCGCCACGATCGAAAGCAGCACCCGCGAGGCAGCGAGCGAAAGGACCACCACCAGAAGCGCCGTGCGGAAGTCGGGTTGCTCCGCTCCGGCGGCGGTAGCCCGGCCGGAAAGGATGTCGTCGACGAGGTACTGCTGGAGCTTCGGCGGCACCAGCTCCGCGGCCACGCCGACGACGGTGAGCAGGCCCAGCAGGATCGCGGACCGCCTGTGCGGGGCTACGAGATCCGCCACCCGCCGCAGGATCCGCCCCTTCTGGAGGCACCGTGGGCAGGAGTCGTCGACCGTCGCAAGCCGCAACCGGCAACCGGGACACCGGGGCGGATCGAGCCGTTCAAGGTCGAGCGCCGGTTCCGCGATCGAACCACACTCGACAGCCGCAGCCTCGCGGGCGGCCTCGAGCGCCCTGGCAGCCTTGTGGAACCTGCCTGCCAGCGCGTTTGAATAGCGAAGGAGATCGACCCAATCTCCCTGTGCTCGGACCTGCAGCATCCCTCCGCCGATGCCGGCGGCGGTGCGGATCCGGTCGATCTCCGCCCAGCCGACCCGGCGCAGCGGAACCCCAGCAGGCCGCTCGCCCCGGGCCACCGCTGCGGAGCAGACGGCAAGCCCAGCCGGCGAAACCACGAGCCACTCCGCGGCAGCACTCCCGGCGAGCGAAACGTCGGTCTCGAGAGCGAACCAGGTGGCTACTCCATCATCGACGGCGGGTGGACGGCCGAT
>JBJOHE010000148.1:0-8309 GCA_046047895.1 Planctomycetota bacterium
TGACCAAGACGGGCGACGGCACGGTCACACTGGCAGGCGGCAATGGCAGCTTCGGCGGGGCCGTGGCGGTGACCGCCGGCAGGCTCGCGCTCGGCAGCGACACCGCCCTCGGTGGCACCGACCTGGGAACATCCGTGTCGGCAGGGGGCGTGCTCGATCTCGGCGGCCGGGCGATCGGGGCCGAGCCCCTGTCGCTCGCCGGCAACGGGGTCTCGACGAGCGGCGCCCTGGTCAACAGCGACACGGCCACGACCGCCGCCTGGGCCGGCCCAGTCACCCTCGAATCGGCTACCACCGGCATCGGCGGGGCCGGCAGCATCACGATCTCAGGGCCAGTGAGCGGGAACGGCCTCGCCAAGTATGGCGAGGGCACGGTCTCGCTCACGGGCACGAACAGCTACACCGGCACGCTCGATATCCTCGCGGGCACCGTGCGTGTGGCCGACCAATCAGCCCTGCCGGTTGGCAACCTTGCCTGGAGCAACTCGGCGAGTTCCGCCACGCTCGACATGGTCGCGGCCGGCACCTACCAGATGGCCGGCATCAGCAGGTTCGGCTCGATCCTCAAGGTGATGACCAGCGGCAGCGGGACCGTCACGCTCGAAATCGCGGGCGAGAGCACGCTCGGCGGCAACGCCGACAAGACGCTGCAGGTGGAGGAGGGGGCGAAGGTAGTGCTCAACGGCGACATCACGGCCGGATCGGCCACCCGCGAGCGGTCGATTCGCTTCTACAACGCCGGCGAGATCGAGATCAACGGGCTGATCTCGGGGTCGGGCTCGAACCCCTTCGGCCTGGTGCAGACGGCGATTTCCGGCCAGGCAGTGCCCCAAAACGGCACGCTCATCGTCAACAATACCAATGTCTACAACGGCACGACGCGGGTGAGCGCTGGCACGCTCCGGCTCGGCAACAGCCTCGCCCTGGGTGACACGACCGGCGGCACCTTGTTGAACGTGGCGCTCGAGAACATCGGCACCGAGACGGAGCCCGTGGACCAGCCGATTCCCGGCGTCAATCCGGGCACGCTCGATCTCAACGGCTTCTCGGTCTTCGGCGAGGCCCTCACGCTCGACGGCACGTTCGCGCGGCCCCAGATGATCAATGCCGCGACGGCGTCGCCGGCGAGCTGGACCGGGAGCATCGAAGTCATCGAGTCGGGGGCCGTTGGCGGGGCGGGCGGGATCGACCTGCAGGGCATCGTGAGCGGGACGGGAACCCTGGCCAAGGTCGGTGCCGGCACCGTGACGCTCTCGGCCGTGAACACCTTGACCGGCAGCTACGCTGTCGAGGAGGGCACGCTCGTGGTTGCCGCGGGCGGCTCCGTCGCCGAGGCGACGGGGCTCACGACTTCCGCCGGGGCCACCCTCGATCTCTCGGCCGGCGGGCCCTACACCGTTCCGGCCACCCAGACGCTCGGCGGCTCGGGCACGGTGCTCGGCAGCGTGGCCGTGGCGGGCGGCGGCTCGCTCTCGCCCGGACAGAGCCCCGGCTCGCTGGCCATCAGCCAGGGCATCGTGTTCGGCCCCGGCGGCAACTACGACTGGCAGATGGTGTCGGCCTCGGGCACGGCCGGCATCGGCTGGGATACGGTCACGACCGACGGCACCCTGTCGATCACCGCCGCCGCGGGTGATCCCTTCGCGGTCAACCTCTGGAGCCTGGCCTCGACCAATCCCGACGTGGATGGCCCGGTGGCCGACTTCAACGCCGCGCAGGCGGGAAGCTGGACGATCGCCAGGGCGACCGGGGGGATCACCGGCTTCGTCGCCGATGCCTTCGTGATCAACACGGCGGCAGCGGGCGGCAGTGCGGGATTCGCCAACGACCTCGGCGGTGGAACCTTTAGCCTCGCCGTCTCCGGCAACGATCTTAATCTCCTGTTCGCTCCCGGCAGCGGGCCGCAGGAGATCGTGATCAACGTGCCTTCGGGATCGCAGACCCAGGCCCAGGCGGGCTATCCCACGATCGGCTCGGCGGCCTCGGTCACCAAGACCGGTGCCGGCACCGTCGTGTTCGACGCGGCCAATGCCTACGCCGGGCCGACGACGATCTCGGCCGGCACGCTCGAGGTGGCGAACGCCGACGCGCTGGCGGCGACAAACGTCACGGTCGACACCGCCGCCACGCTGGCGATCGCCTCCGGCACGACGATGAAGGCTCCAGCCGTGATCGTCGACGGCGGCACGCTCTCGGCCGCGGCGGTGGCGGTGAACAACGCAACCGGAATCGCATCCCTGGCGATCAACGCCGGCACGATCGCGGGCTCTCCCATCGTCACGGTCACGTCGGGCGGTCAGATGTCGCTCGTGCAGGATGCCCGGGTGACGGTCGGCGTCGGCGGGCTCTCGGTCGACCAGGCCGGCGGCGGCGGCCGGCTCGACCTCGGCGCCGGGCAGGTGGTGGTGGCGGACGGCGGGATCACGGCTGACGACCTCCGGGCCGACATCATCGCAGGTCGCAACGGCGGGGCGTGGAACGGGGTGGCGGGCATCACCTCCAGCACCGCCGCATCGTCGGGCGGCACCCGGGCGGTCGGGTACATCGTAGCCGGAACGGGCGTTGCAACCGTGTCGTTCGCCGCCGCCGGAGACGTCGATCTCAGCGGCCAGGTGAACGTCTTCGACCTGGTGAGCATCAACAGTTCCGGCAAGTATGGCACCGGCCAATCGAGCGTCTGGAACCAGGGCGACTTCAACTATGACGGCGTCACGAACGTGTTCGATCTGGTCGGGATCAACACCGCGGCCGTCTATGGACAGGGCAACTACTTCCCGGCGGCTCCCTCGGCCGGTGGCCTCGGCAGCCCGGCCGCCGTGCCCGAGCCGGGCTCGCTGGGACTCGCCGCCGGGATGATCGGCGGGCTGGCGTTGGCCGGGCGGCGGTTCGCCGGGCGGCGGGCAAGCCGGTCGGTTCGGCCGACGACCGGCCGTCGCGGCCCTCAGGGCTTCACCCTCGTGGAACTCCTCGTCGTGATCGCGATCATCGCCACGCTGATCGGGATCCTCCTCCCGGCGGTGCAGAGCGCCCGCGAGGCGGCCCGACGGATGAGCTGCGGCAACAACCTGCGGCAGGTAGGGCTTGGCATCCTCACCCATGAAAGCGCCAAGAAGAAGCTGCCTCCGGGCCACAAGTATGTGACTGCCAGCGGTCCCGCCTGGGGCTGGGCCGTGTTCATCCTGCCCTACATGGAGCAGCAACAGGTCTACGAGCCGCTCGAACCTGCCACCCGCACGCTCCAAACCGCGTGCAACATCTACCGCTCTTCCGCGGCCGCATCGACTCCGCTGGGTGCGGCCCTCGGGGCCAAGATTGCCACCTACCGCTGCGCCAGCGACCCCAGCCCCCAGCTCAACACCCTGATCAACTTCGGCGGCACGAACGCCGGTGCGACCAATCCGGTCCTCGCCTGCGCCACCGGCTCCGACCCGGGGCTGCCCACCTCCAACTACGTCGCCTGCTCGGGGGTGAATGCACCCGAGGAAAACTGCAGCACCTTCAAGACCGACAAGTGCATCGCCGGCCGGGCGCCGCCAGACGGGGTCTTTTTCGGAATGGACGGGCTGGTGGGCATCGGCATCCGGCAGATCCCGGACGGCATGTCGAAGACGATCCTCGTCGGGGAGCGGTGCGGGGCTCTGGATGCCGGCCAGACCCAGAATGGCACCGGCACCTTCGCCGCGGTCTGGGCGGGCAACGGCCGGACGGGTTCGGGCACGAGCACCTCTGGTGCGGGCCGCTGCTACGGCCGAACGGGCTTCTTCATCAACGACTTCCTCAGCGGCAACCATGGCAAGGGCTTCAACAGCTTCCACCAGGGGGGCGTGCAGTTTCTGTTCGGCGACGGCTCGGTGGCGTTTGTGTCGGAAAACATCGACCAGGCCATCCTGATGAAGATGGGCAAGCGGGACGAGGGCCTGCCCGATCCCTTCATTCCGGAAGGCACGGCCGATCGGCCCACTTGAACCCGGCAGTTTCCTTCGAGGATGATGGTTTCCATGCGGCTTCTCCAGATGCTCCCGTCGATTCTTTCCGTGTTCACCGGCCCGCTGTCCCGGGTTGGGCGGTTTTCATTCCTGCTCGCCCTCGCGGCGATCTTCTCCGCCGGCTGCCGGCCGGTGATGGAGGTCTCGGGCACCGTCCAGGTCGATGGCAAGCCGAGCGGTGGCATCGTCGTGATGTTCGACCCGGTCGAGCCCGATCTTCCTCGGGGCGTGGCCACGACCGATAACGACGGCGGCTACGTCGTGCGGCGACTTGGACCGGGCAACAAGACCGGAATCAAGACGGGAAAGTACGCCGTCAAGCTGATGGCCGATGTCGACGATCCCGCAGCTGCGAAGATCCCGCCCAAGTATTTCCGGGGCACGGAGCTTTCCTACGAGGTCGTGTCGGGGAAGGAAAACGTCTACGACATCGAGGTCTCGACCAAGTGAGCCACGCCGCTCACCGCACCTCGAGCGGAATGCTCGCCGAGTGGGCGGAAAACTCGGGTGCGTAGCGGCTCTGGATCCGGGCGAAACCGGTCGCTGCCTGACCCCGGTGGGTCGCCCGCAGCGAATACTCGAACACATGGGTGCCCCGCGGCAGCCGCTCGAAAAAGAGCTGCGTCGAGGCGTCGCGGATCGCGAGATACCAGGCCGCGCCGTCGCCGAACCGCCAGCCGGAGAGCACGTCGACCGGCTCCGTCAGGCTCGGCCGGTGATCGGCCAGTTCCAGAAACTCGTAGTCGCGGTCGCTCGTCACGACGAGCCGGACGACGAGTTCGTCACCGACCTCCACGCCCGCCTCCGCCGCCGGCACAAGCTCCGGCCCCGCCTTCGTATGCCGCTTCACGAACAGCTGCTTCTTGACCGCGAGTTCCTCGCGGCCGGCGGCCGGCACGTTGCCGATGTCGTCGAGGTATTGCCAGTGGACGCCGCCGAAGGCGAGGCCCTGGTCGGACTTGGTGAGCGTGACCTGTGCCATGGCAGGGGTGATCTCCCGCCGTACAAACCGGGTCTCGAAGAAGCCGGTGCCCGCCTCGACGTCGGCCGGCGAGATCGGCTCGTCACCCACCTGCACCCTGACGAGTTCCTTCGAGCCGAGCAGATCGCCGCCCCGGCCGAGCAGGGCTCCGACCGCATCGGCCGTCGCCCGGCTGCCGGGCCAGCGGCTCGTCCGCTTCTGCGACACGAGCCAAACCTTGAGCGCCTCGACTGCCTCGGCATCGCCGACCACCTCGTCGAAGGCCTCGATCATGATCGCCTGGGTGGCGATCGGCGCCGACGCCCAGCTCCACCAGGCCGGGTGCTCGTCTCGCCACCACATGCCCTGCCAGGCCTCAGGCTCCTCGCCCCGCTTCACGTCGGCATCGACGGCCCGCTGCTTCAGGCTGTCGACGATCGACGCGGCCGTGGCGGCGTCGCCGGACCGCTTGAGCGCGATCGCCAGCTGGCCCTGCGAGCGGCGGGCATCGAGCTTCATCCAGCAGCGACGGCCCACGTCGAAGGCCCAGCGGATGGCCTCGGCCGCCTCGTCCTCCGGGGGAGCGTCGGCCGTGAAAAAGCTTCGGGCATAGAGGGCGTAAACGCCGATCGGCGTGAGCACGATCTCATCGGGCGTGTCGGGCCAGCGGGCCTCCGCCCGCCGCTTCTCCTCGACAAGCCTGCCGTCGAGCCAGGGAATGGCGGCCACCGCCGGTTGGATGTCGATGCCCACGCCCGCCGCGCGGAGCCGGCCGAAGCCGGCGATGATACCGAGGGTGACCGAGTCGCAGGTGCGGCCGCCTGGGAACCAGGGCCAGCCGCCCTCGTCGCTGCGGAGGGCTTCCAGCCGCTCGAGGGCGGCGCCGGCTTCCGTCTCAGCGCGACTCGCGTCAAAGAGCAGGGCGATCCGGGCCCGGGCCTCCCGCTCGTCCACCGCGTCTCGCACCCAGGGCGTTTCGGCGAGCAGGGTTTGCATCAGCTCGGTGTTCTTCTCGAGCGGGCTTTCGAGGGCGGCTGTTCCCTTCCACTGCTCGAAGATCCGGCCGATCCGTGGGTCGCTCGTGGCGAGGTGGCGGGCCAGCGAGTTGGCATAGAGGCGGCCGAAGAGCGCCTCGGTGCTCTCGTCGGAGTCTTCCATGATGACCGGCAGCGCGAGCACCGCATACCAGGCCGGGTTCGAGGCGGCCTGCACGACGAGCGACTGGCTCTCGATGTCAGTGCCGCCGCTGGTCGCGAGCCGCTCGAGCGACACCGTCCGCTCGCCCGGGCCGCGGATCGTGACCGGCACGGTCTCGGTGACGGGCACCCGCCGCGGCAGAACCGGGAGAAACGCCTCCTCGCCATCGGCCGCCTTGCCGGCGGTGCCGGTGGCCAGATACCGGAGCACGTCGGTGCCGTCGGCCACGCGGAGCGGGAAGGCCACGATTCGCGTCTCGCCCGCCGGCACGTCGAACGGCTGTTCCTGCGGCCCCTCGATCAGCGAATCGCGGGACTCATCGGTGCGGGCGTCGGCCAGTGTGAACCGCACGCTCCCGGCAAGCCGGCCGGTCGAGGTGTTGCTCACCTTCACGGGAATCATGACCCGATCACCCTCGCGGACAAACCGCGGCATCAGCGGCTCGACCATCAGATCCTTGGCCGACACGCAGGTGTCGGAAAGCGTGCCGCTGCGGAGCGCGGCGTCGTGGGCCAGCCCCTGGAACTGCCAGGTGGTGAGCGTGTCGGGGAGGGTGAACTCGAGCGTGACGATGCCGTCTGGGCCGCTCGCGAGCGTCGGCAGAAAGAAGGCCGTCTCGACCAGGTTTTTTCGGGGCGGCGGAGCCGCGGCAGCGGCTTGGCTGGCCGCGGGTGGCACTCCGCCGCCGGTGTCGTCGACGAGGTTTTCCGCCTCAGACTGCTGACGCGTCTGAGTCAGGCCCTTCGCCATCCTCTGGGCCGGCATCGCCGCAGCGGGAGCGGCGGCGAAGGCCATGCCCTCGAACTCAGCCGGCATGCCCAACGCCAAGCCACCCCCCCCGCCCCCGCCGCCGAAGCCCCGCGTCCAGCCGAATCGGTGGGGCGTGCCGAAGGGATCGCGGAGCCGGCGGTAGGTCATCGCGGGCACGCTTTGCTCACGCCGGTCGAAGCCGCCGAGGATCCCGCGGAGTGACTCACCGGAGTTGGTGAAGGCGAGATTCATCCAGCCCGACTCGCTACGGAAGGCCGAGAGCAGCCCGGCGGCGGGCCAGGCGTGGGGCGCGAGAGCGTCGAGCGACTGGTCGTAGAGCAGGGCCAGGAACTCGGCCGCCTGGGGAGCCGCGGGCCCGGCCACCGGATCGGCCAGGCTCATGATCTTCGCCCGCCAGACCTCCTTGGCCCCCGGCTGGGTCTTGCGGGTGAACCGTTCCCACGTGAGCGCCAGCCGCTTGTCGGTCCAGGGAACGGCGATCGACCGCGACTCCGTGTGGAGCCGGCCGTCACGCACCATCCAGGTCCGCACCGTGAATCCACCCCGGTTGGCGGGCGTGACTTTGAACGAAATCGGCCACTGGGTGCGGCCCGGGTCGGTCCAATGCCGCTCGAGCACCTGGCCGGATTGCGAGATCTCGACGAGAGCCCGACCCCGGTCGTAGCCGGTGCCGAGAATCGCCTGAAGCTCACTCCCCGGCTCCACGCTCACCTGAGCGGCAGCGAGCTTCAGGGGCCGCTTCACCTGATACCGGTCGGCCGCCGGGTCAACCACCTCCACGAGCCGAGTGGCCTTCACCGGAGGCACGATCTTCGTCCCGGGAACCTCGAACGTCGCCCGATAGATGCCGGCTGCCAGCGGCGGGGTGGCGACCGCCTTGCCGGTGGTCGCGTCGGTGGTCAGTTGGCCCCTCCACACCGCCTCGCCTGACTCCCAGGTTTCGGGGTTGGCCGGATCCACGGGCGGCGGCGCGGCCGGCCCGCGGCGCCAGGGCTCGGGGCCGCTGCCGGTGAGCGAGCCGCGGCTGACCGCGGCGGGCTGCACGAGCCGCTGGATGACAAGCCCGCCACTGACCCCGCGGGGCTCGCCGTCGAGCGTGGTGGTGGCGACGGTGATCGCGACGTCGGCCGGACTGCCGGCCGACGCGGCCTGCCAGTCCGCGATCTCGAGCCGAGCCTCGACGTCGGTGTAGCCGAGGTTCACGAGCCGTTCATCGGAGCGGGTTTCACCGCCGGGATCAGTGACGTCGGCGACCACGCGGTAGCAGAAGACGGGCAGCGTGTTGGGGGGCACGGAGGCGTCGGGCGTCGCCGGAAACGCGATCGTGAACCGGGGCAGACCACGGGCCATGCCGTCGAGCAGGCAGCCCCCCAGGGCGACGTCGCCCGACTGCC
>JBJOHE010000149.1:0-5332 GCA_046047895.1 Planctomycetota bacterium
TGAGAGGGACCTTCTTCCCGCGAGCGATCTCTCGCACGATCTCCGCCCGCGTGTCGAGGCTCGACTCGATCCGGCCGGCGTCGGTGAACGTCCGCCGCACGAGCGAGGTCACGAGCACGGGCACAGCCTTCGCTGCCCGCACGTCGTCGACATACCGCACCAGATTGCTTCGGTATTCGTCGATCTCGGTCGACCGGCCGGGCTTGCCCGGCTCGTCGTTGTGGCCGAATTGGATCAGGTAGTAGTCGCCGCCGGCGGCCAGAGCCTCCTCCCAGAGTCCTTCCTCAATGAAACTCTTCGTGCTGCGGCCATTCTTCGCGAGGTTGGTGAGCACCACGTCCTTGTCCAGGCAGGCGGCCAGCCCCGGCCCCCAGCCCCCTTCGTCGTTCACGGTCGAGTCGCCAACGAGCACGATCTCCACCGCCAGGGCGGATGAGACGCAGAGCATGCCCAAGGCGAGCATCGCGACCACCGGGAGTGACCGCGCTCGAAAAAACATCATCGCTTTCGCTCCTCAGCCGGCGCGGAATCCGTGCTCACAACATCGACCCAAGCAGGCATCGGGCCGGAGTCGCACGGATCAGTTGTCACCCAAAGCTCGCTCCCACCGGCTTCGCGAAGCCGCCGCGCCCGCTCGAGAAAGCGCGGCTCCGGATCGGCAAGCCAGATCGGCAGCGGAGCGGTGGCGGCAAGCATGCCCGCGACATCGCCGTATTTCACCGCTCCTGGCAGGAAGTCTGAATGCCAGACGTCGGGCAGACGCTCGAAGCGAAACCCGTCGGTCTCGACCACGGCCGCGGCGATCGGCGGCTGGCGGGGCCCCGCGAGGGACGACGAGGCGGCTGCCAGGGCTCCGGCCACCCAGTGGCCCGCTCCCGCTTCGCCCACAAGCACGATCCGCCGAGCCGGATGGGACGCATGATCGCGGGCGGCAGCCACGAGCGTGAGCAGATCGTGCACCCGGCGGGCATAGGCCGAGTCGTTGTAGCCGTAGGTGTAGCCGGGATCCTGCCGCCAGCTCTCCTCGAAGGTGTCGGCCTTGCCCGGCCGGTCACAGCGTGGATTCGCCACCCAGTCGGGATTCCCGCGGGCCTCCGCCTGGCCGAACAGGATCGGGAGGACGAGGCAGCAGCCCTTTCGGAGCAGCGCGGCCGACCATGTGTTTCGGAGGTCCGTCGCATGACCGGCCAACCCGTCGGCCGTCGGCCAGATCACGACCGTGCCATTCCAGGAGTCGGGCTGCACGCGAATCAGCCGCACCCGTTCGTCGCGGTCCTTGAGCACGGCGAGCCCTTGCTCGACCTGCACCGGCAGCCCCTCGAGCGAGCGTTGCGGGAGTTGCTCGCGGGGCACACCGGCCTCAAAGGTCACCTCTCCCGCCTCTGGCACACCGCGGCCAAAGATGGCGGCGAACGCCGGGGCGAGCGTCTCGCGGGCCGCCGCGATTCCTGCGGGATCAGTCGCGTCCAGCAGCGGCTGGATCACCGCGTCAGACGCCTTCTGCCAGGTGCGGCAGAGCCGACGCTCGTGGGCGGCGCCGATCTCGTCGCCGCTCGGGGCGGGGTGGCCCTCGGTCCACACGGTCAATTCGTCCCGGGAAGCGAACGTGAAATCACGCTCGTTCCCGGCGTCGGCCTGGCCAAGACCAAGATGCCGGTTCATGAACCGCAGGCAGTGCGAGCGAGCCACGGCGTTGTAGTTGTGGCCAAACTGGATGTCGAAGTGGGCCTCGAACTGGTCGGCCGCGCCGAGCAAGCGAAACAGCCCGACGAGATCGGGATAGCCCTTGTGCTCGAGGTCGCGGGTCCAATCATTGGCGGCGGTGAGGCCGAGGGCTCGCGGGGCGACAAGGGCCGCCAGGTCGATATTGCCCTGCCCGAGCCGGAGGAAGGGGGCGTTTTCACAGGTGCAGCCCCCCTGCATCGCGGTTGAGATCATCGAGGCGGCGAAGGCGGCTTTGAGCCTGGGGTCGAGTGCGGCCACGGCGATCGTCTGGGTGGCACCACCGCTGGCCCCCGTCACCGCCAGTCGGCCGGAATCGACATCGGGTAGGGCCGCGAGGAAATCGAGCGCCCGGAGGCTGTTGAAGGTCTGCAGGCCGAACCAGTTTTGGAGCCGGGCCGCCGCCTCGAAGCCACCGAACCCCCAACTGCCGGGTTCGCGTCCGTCGAGATCGGCCCGAGGGCCATGGCGGTGGCCGAGGCATTGCATCGAGTCGGCGTACCCGATCATGTCGTAGTGGAAGACCACGCAGCCGAGCCGCACGAGCCCCACGCACCGTGCCTGAAGCGGACTCCGGCCCCCCGCCTCAAACCGCTCGGCCCCGCTGGCGATTTCGCGAGCGACGGACGTTTCCGGCATGTCGATGAACCGGCCGCCCGGCCAGTGGCCGTAGGGAGAAAGCACCCCGGGCCGCGGTCCCGAGAAGCCGGTGGGCCGATAGAGGCTTCCGGTGACGAAATGCCCAGGGTACGACTCGATTGCCACCCGCTCGATCGTGTAGCCATCCCGTTCGACCCGACCGTGGACGGTGGCCGCGACGGGCGGTCGTGGCGGCATTGGCACGAGGCCGGCGGCCAGGGCCACCCGAGCCCGCACGAGGTCAGCCCGAGCCCGCCAGGCCTCTGCAGTGGCCACGGGCGAAAAGGGATGCTCGCCGTCGATCGTGACCGGGGGGCCCAGCCGGCGGTCTGGCAGCGTGTCGTCGGCTTTCACCACCGATGGGACCAGGGCAAGCATCGCGGCTAGAAGCCAGGGCAGGCCAGGGCAGGGGGGACGGCCGAGCATGGAGTCCTCACCGGCCAGCCGGCTCGAGCCGGTAGAGAAAGGCTTCGATGTTCGTGTAGCCGTCGCCGTCGGGATCTGCGGCGGCGTCGGAGGCATCGATCGGATTCAGGTGGTGGGCGAGTTCATACTCGTTCGGCATGCCGTCGGCATCGGCGTCGTCGTGGGGCTCCCCGCGATACTCCGGATAGCCACCGACCTGGGCGGGGTCGGTGATGTAGCCGAGCGGCACGAGCCGGATCAGCTCCTCGATCCGCTCGTCGGAAAACTTCACCGGCCGGAGAAGCTCGAAGAGTTCATCGCCCGCCGTCGCGGCGCCGACCTTGCCCGAGCGAACCATCTCGATCACCCGCTCATCGACTGCGTCTCGCCGGGGGAGGGTGGCTCCGGCGTGCTCGAGCACGTAGTCATACGCCTCTCGGGCCGGCAGGATGGTGAGCGTGGCCATCGGGAAGGGCTCGGTCGCGCGGCTGGTGGTGACATACCGGCGGGTGTATTCGTCGAAGTCGACGTCTTTCAGGTCTTCGAGATCGGCGAACTGCACGCCGCCGGCCCAGTTGTCGGCCGTGACGATGTCGTTGCCCTCAATGATGTTGTCGGCCACGTAGAACTTCCCGAATTCCTTGTCCGCCGGCGGCTTCGTTCGCGACTCCGCCTTGAGAATCCGGTGGCCGATCGGCCGATCCCGTGGCGTACCCGGCCCCGGCTTGAAGTAGTTGGCGATCGAATTGACGCGGCTGGTGCCATCGCCGCCGTCGGTGGTGCGATGCCGCCAGTTGAAGATCACGTTGTTCACAAACGCAAAATCGCCCCCCATGCCCATGCTCGGATTCCGGCCGGTGTTGTTGGCCCAGAGGTTCCGCATGAAGGTGCAGTTGACCCCGCCGATCGTCGAGCCGAAGGCATGGTGGTAGGTGTTGAGCGCCTCGGAGAAGATGCTGTTCTGGATCGTGATGTTGGCCGTGGGGAGCTTGAGATCCTTCGAGCCGTCGGGGGGCGAATACATGTGGCGATACATGCTCATGTTTTCGTCGAGCCCCCAGCTGGCCGAGACATGATCGATCATGATGTTGCCGATCGGGTTGCCGCCGATCGAGTCGTTGCGATCGCCCACGCCCATTTCGCCGCGGCGAAACCGCATGTGTCGGATGATCACATCGTGGGTGTCGAGTTCGACGGTGTTGCCGGCGACACAGACGCCATCGCCCGGTGCGGAACTGCCGTCGATCGTGATGTAGGGAGCCCGGATGCGGATTCGGTCTTTCAGCCGGATGATCCCCGCCACATTGAAGACAACGATCCTCGGTCCCCCAGCCTCGCAGGCCTCGCGAAAGCTGCCCGGGCCGGAATCGGCGAGGCTCGTCACCACGATCACCCGGCCACCGCGGCCGCCAAAGGAGTACATGCCGCCCCCTTCGGCGCCGGGGAAGGCCGGAATCGCGGCCTGGGGCAGGTCCTCGGGCCTGGATGCGTCTGGGATGTATGGCTTGCCCTTCTTCGCCCAGGCCTCGATCTCAGGCAGGGCCCGGGCAAAGGCCTCGTCGGAGCGGCGATCGGCCGCCGCTTTTTCAGCTTCGGCCTCGCGCCGGGCCTGGTCGGTGAGTTGAGGGTATTGGGCCCACGCTGCGGCAGGAGATGAGAGCAGACAGCCCACGGCCACGACGAGAACCCTGATTCGCAGCGTCATTTCGACACCTTCTCCGAGGAGGCGGCCTTTCGCCTGGCCGCCAGATCACGCTCGGCCTGCTTCAGATCGTAGCCGGCTTGGCTGAGATAATTGTTGATTCTGCCCTTGTACTTGCCGAACACGCCGTGCTTGGCCTCGGAGCTTCCCTCACTGATGGCGAGGTCGCGAGCCTCGACCAGCCAGGCATGAATTCGCTCCCGTTGCTCAGCCGTGAGTTCCGGAAGCAGTTCGTGGTAGGCCCGGTCGGTCACCTGCACCACGCCGTAGGTGAGTCCGTCTTTCACCTTCGCCACGTCCGCCGCGGGCAGCACGCCAGCGAGCCGATCCGTGAAGGCCGCCCGAATGCCGGCGAGTTCAGCCTCGAGCGTCGCGAGCGACTCCTTGGCGGCCTCGCCCGCCTCCCGCCCCAGTGCTTTCCGCTTCGCGCCGTTGGCCTCATGCCAGGCGTTGACTATGCGAGAGAAGTCGAGCAGGGCGGTCCGCACAGCCTCGCGGGTCGCGTCGGCGTCGATGGCAAGCGTCGCCAGGATCTTGTCGGCTCGGCCAGCGATCACTTTCTCATAGGCAGCCTGCTCCTCCACGGCTCCCGCCTGGCCGACAAGCAGGCCGGCGATGCACGCGGTCCAGATCCAGGACCATCGACAGAACCATGTCGGCACGGCAGCGATCTCCTCACCCCAGTTCAACAATCCGTCCCAGAGCACTCCGCTGAACATACCGACTCGCGCGGCGATGGCCAGCAGCCACACCACGGAATTGCGACGGCACCACAACACCGATTGCGCCGTGTTGCGCAGAACGGTCTCCCGGCGCAACTACAACAAACTGAAAACGCCTAGAAAACAGGGGTTTTTCAGGCCT
>JBJOHE010000150.1:0-6982 GCA_046047895.1 Planctomycetota bacterium
ATCCGATCTCGATCCCGAACCGCTTGCGAAGCACAAACAGCTTCCACTCGAAGTGCTCGCGGGCCACGTCCGTGCCCCGGCCGACGAAGGCCTGTCGGACAATGGGCTCCACCTCACGGGCTGTGCCGCCGATCGAGGAGTTGTCCGTCGGCACAGTCCGCCAGCCGAGAAACTCGAGCCCCTCCTCCGCGCAGAGCTTCTCGAAGAAGGCCTCGGCCGCCTCGCGGTCGCCCTCCGACGGGGGCAGGAAGATGTTTCCAACCGCCCAGTCGCCGGGTGCCGGGAGCCTGATGCCGGCCTGCGGCGCCGCCTCAGCGAAAAACTCCTGCGGCATCTGCACGAGGATCCCCGCGCCGTCACCGGTGAGGGGATCACACCCACAGGCACCGCGATGCGTCAGGTTTTCGAGCACCTCGAGCCCCTGCCGCACGATCCGATGGCTCTTCCGGCCATACATGTTGACGACGAAGCCCACGCCGCAGGCGTCGTGCTCGTTGGCGGGATCGTAGAGGCCCTGGGCGGGGGGAAGTCCATTTCGCATGATCATGAAACGAGTCCGTGCTACGGGGAAAGTCGGGTGGTAGATGGTCAGTCGGTGGCGGCCGCCGCGACGGGGGCGACGTCGAGATCGGCAGCATGGCCGCGGAGCAGATCGAGGAACCGTTGGACGGTGGGGGCCAGCGGCCGGTTGCGGCCACGGATGATCCCGAGCGGCCGCGTGAGTTGCCGGCCCACGTCGGCGTCGGCGATTCGCACCCGGGCGAGCGTGCCGGCGGCCACTTCCCGGGAGACGCTGGGCTCCGGCAGAATCGACACGCCGGCATCGATCTCGATCGCCCGCTTGATCGTTTCGATGTTGTCGAACTCCATCACGACCTCGGGCTCGACGCCCTCCGCGTCAAGCACGCGGTCGATCTCATGACGAATCACGAGATCGGAGTCGAAGGCCACCAGCGGCAGGCCGGCGAGCGCAGAAAGCGGCGCCTCATCGAGGCCGGCCAACGGATGCTCCGGGGCGCAGACGATCACCATCGGCTCCTCCCGCCAGGGCTCGGCCTCGACCAGCCGGGTGCTCCGGGGGTAGCTCACGATCCCGAGGTCGGCCTCGCCATTCTCGACCGATTCGAGCACCCGCTCGGGGTGGAGGTATTCCAGCCGGACGTTCGCCTTGGGGTGCTGGGCCCGAAACTCCTGGAGATAGCTGCTCATGTGGTGCAGCCCCACGGAGTAGATCGCCGCCACCCGCACCCGGCCGGCCACCTCGTCGTGCAGCGTGCGGACTTCATCTTCCAAGGCATCGTAGGCAGCGAGCAGTTTCCGACAGCCATCGAAAAACACCTTGCCCTCCCGGGTGGGAGCCAGCGGCCGCTTCGACCGCTCGATCAGCTGCACCCCCAACCGGTGTTCCAGCTGGCCCACGACCTGGCTCGCCCCAGACTGGGAAATGCCGTTGTCCTCGGCCGCTCGCGAAAAGCTTCGCCGGCTGACGATGTCGCAAAAGATCTTGAGAGACTTGAGATTCACGGAGCCTGGAAAATCGGCCCGAGAGCCGGATTAGGCACGCTCATCCTTGATGAAAAAACCGAATAACGCCGCCTTGCATCATTCGGAAATCAGATGAAGCATAACCCCGACTTGGTCCCGGTCAAGGGCGAGCGGTCTTCCAAGGGGGGCCGAAGCCGCCCCGGCTGGTGGGTCGGGATTGCCCATGCCCCGTGAGCCGGACGTTCGCTGCGGGCATCCATGCCCTTCGCTCTCTCGGATGCAGCCGTCGCTGCGCAATCCTTGCTGCGCTCGTCTGCATACGCCGGCTCTCGGGGCATGGGCAACCCCTCCCTGAAAAGCCTCCCTGGGGAGCCTGCAGGGTTCGCCGCGGCCTGACGCCCTGGGTTCCAGTTGATCCGTGGGGGCAGGCTTGCAGCCTGCCCAGATGCGGACCGTTCTCGTCTCGGTTTCAGCGGCCGGCTCACCCACCGCCCAGGCTCTTGCCCATCTTTCCTGGTCGGCAAATCCTTCAGGATCGGCACAACCGGAACCGATCTTGAGAAGGGGAAGGGCCCTTCCCAGATCGGCGGACCGCGCGCCCCACCACGCTCTGGATTCAACCGTGAACGCTCTGGGGTGGCGATGTGTCCGGTTGGTCATCGCCGCATTCGCGATCGCGCTTGCACCCCTCGGCCGCGGCGAAGACGTGCATCTCGAACTGCCGCTGATCGGGGAACTCGCTGACGAGTCGCCTCCCGATGAGGAGGTCGGCTCCGAGCTGAACCCGGCCGCATCGGTTCCAGCCAGACTGGCCCCAGAACCTTCCGAGCCCGCCGGCATCTCGGAGGTCGAACTCCAGTGGCGGATCGACCAGGCCGTCGAGGAGCGACTGGCCGGGATTCCGCGGCCGCGGTACATCCCCGCCACTGACCTCGTACCGCCGAAGGGACTAAGCGTCTACGCCGACAAGCGGGGCACAGTGCCATTCGCCCTCGCGCTCGACGGCTTCATCCAGATCCGCTGGTTCGAGTTCGCCCGCTCGGCCACGTCATGGACCAACTCCCGCGGCGACGTGCTGCCCGTCGAGAACATCAACACCTTCAACATCAACCGGTTCCTGATCGCCTTCAACGGCTACCTGCTCGACGAGCGCCTCTTCTACAACTTCGCCTTCTTCGGCACCTCGAACGTCGGCGCGCGGGCGGGGGTGGTGCCGATCGGGCTGGCCGGCTGGAAGTTCAGCGACGCCGCGGCGCTCGGCGCGGGCGTGACGCTCATTCCCGCGACCCGGGAATTCGTCGAGCAGTCGCCCTACACGGTGGGCATCGACCGGAGCATGGCCAACACCTTCTTCCGCCCAGGCTTCAGCCCGGGTGCGCAGGTGTCGGGCGACCTCGCCGACAACACGCTCCACTACCGGGCCGGGGTCTGGAACGCGATCGACGGCGGCCAGGCCGGTGCGCTGCGACGGGGCTCCGCGATGGCCTTCGCCGGCAACACCTGGTGGGAGCCCTTCGCCCCCTGGGGCTTCGGCCAGGGCGACATGGAGCATCACGAAGACGCCGCTCTGCGGCTCGGCTGCAGCGGGCTCTACGCCGAGCCCTTCACCCAGATCATCCGCGGCATCAATCCGGAAGACACGATCGTGCGGCTTTCCGACGGCACACCCCTCGCCCTGCCCGACGCGCTCGGCCCCGGCACGCAGGTCGACCAATACCGCTTCAATCTCGCCACGGTCGACGCCGGCTGGAAGCATGCCGGTTGGGCGGTGAACTTCGAGTATTACTTCCGGCTCCTCGACCAGTTTCAGGGCACGGGCACGTTCGATCGCTCGAGCATCTTCGACCAGGGAGGCATGGCCTACCTCTCCTGGGCCTTCATCCCACGGAAGCTCGAGATCTACGCCCGCTCGAGCGCGGTCACCGGCCCCTTCGGCACCGGCCAGGAATACGGCGGCGGCTGGAACTGGTACGTGAAGGAGTCGCGTCAGGGCCGATTCACGCTCGAGGCCCTCCACATGAACCGCAACCCGGCCCAAAACTTCCTCTATCCCTACCGCGCCGGCTACACCGGAACAGCGATCCAGACCCAGCTCGTGATGGCCTGGTGATTCGAAGCCGTCGGCCGACCGCAGCTCGATGAGGTACAACGGGGCCTCGCTCGCCGTCCCCGGAAACCTCCGCCGATGACCAGGCTCGCCCTCCACTGGCAGATCGCGATCGGCATGCTCGCCGGGGCGGTGCTCGGGGTGGCCCTCAATCTCTGGGGTGGCGACGCGGCCGCTCTCTGGGGCGGCCGATTCCAGCAGCTCGGCGGGCTCTTTCTCCGGATGCTCAAGATGGTGGCCGTTCCGCTCGTCGTCACGTCGCTGGCCAGCGGCGTGCTCGGGCTGGGCGGCGCGGCCCACCTGGGGCGGATGTTCAGCCGCACGCTCATCTACTACCTGGCGACGAGCGTGCTGGCGATCCTCACGGGGCTCTTGGCTGTGAATCTGATCCGACCCGGCCTGGGCGGAGAGCCGCGACAGGTGGCGGCCGCCGAGGGCGTCGGCGGCGGCGGGCTCGGTGACGTGCTCTTCCAGCAGATCGAGAACCTGATTCCGGCCAATCCTTTGGCCGCGTTCGTCGAGCCCAACTTCCTCTCGATCATCGCCTTCACGATCGCGTTCGCGATCTTCGCACTGCAGGTGGGCGGCGACGTGGCCCGGCGGGTGCGGACGGCGGCCGACACCGGCTTCGCGGTGATGATGGCGATGACCCACGCGATCATCCGGCTGGCCCCGCTCGGCGTCTTCTTTCTCGTGGCGGCCACCACGGCCACCCAGGGCGCGGCGGTGTTTGCATCGCTCTCGGCCTACATGCTCACGGTGGCGATCGCGCTTGCGATCCACGCCTGCCTCACGCTGCCCTTGATCGTGAGGTTTGTCGCCCGGCGGAGTCCCTGGCGATTCGCCCAGGCGATGTCGCCCGCCCTGCTCACCGCCTTCTCCAGCGCCTCGAGCAACGGCACCCTCCCGCTCACGATGGAGTGCGTGGAATCCCGCGGCGGCGTCCGCAACCGCGTCGGTTCGTTCGTGCTGCCGCTCGGCGCCACGATCAACATGGACGGCACCGCTCTTTACGAAGCCGTGGCCGTGCTGTTCATCGCCCAGCTCCACTTCGGCCACGATCTGCCCCTGGCCCAGCAGGCGATCGTCTGCCTCACGGCGCTCCTCGCGAGCGTGGGGGCTGCCGGCATTCCCCACGCCGGGCTCGTGATGATGGCGATCATCCTCCAGGCCGTCGGCCTGCCGGCGGAGTCCCAGGGCATCATCCTGGCGGTCGACCGGGTGCTCGACATGGGCCGCACGGCCGTGAACGTCTGGAGCGACTCCTGCGGTGCGGCCGTGATCGACGCCCTGGAGGGCCCTGACGATCCCGGGCCGAAGGCGACCTGATCGCCCGGCGGCGGCAGCCGGTTTCCCGCCCAGGATGACGCGGGCCGCCGTTCGGCTACATTGGAGGGGCGGGCGTCTCCATCCGACACTGGCGGTAGACGAGGATCGGCCATGCAACCAGGCACTGCTTCCGAGCGGCGGGGCTTCAGCCTCGTCGAGGTGATCGTGGTGATCGCGATCATCGCGATGCTCGTGGCGCTGCTCTTGCCCGCGGTGCAGTCGGCCCGCGAGGCGTCTCGGCGGGTGCAGTGCGGCTCGAATCTCAAGCAGCTCGGCCTGGCGGTGCTCGGCTTCCACGAGGCCCGGCGGTCGCTGCCCACCACCGTCGCCTCCGGCGGCTTCGACCCCTGGGGTGACTTCGACCCCCGCGGCGGCACGTCCCATTCCTGGATCGTGCAGATCCTCCCCTTTCTCGAGGAACAGAACCGGGCCGATGGCTTCGATCTCGGCCGCGACCTGCTCGCGACCAAGCCGGCGGCCGGGTCGCTCGGCCCGCAGGCCGATCGGCCTGCGATACTCGTCTGCCCGAGCGACGGGGCTGGCGGGCCGGCCTTCTCCGACCCCGACCTCACGGGCAGCCTGGCCCTCGGCCGCGGCAATTACGCCGCCTGGGCAAGCCCGTATCACGTCGAATACCAGCATCAATACCCGGCCGTGCTGGCCTGGCGGGAGAAGAAGCCCCGGCTCGGCGACGTCACCGATGGCACCCATGCCGCGGTGATGGTCACGGAGATCCGCGGGGCCGAGACCGCAGGCGACGCCCGCGGCGCCTGGGCGGTTGGCTGGAACGGCGCCAGCGTGCTCGCCTACGACATGCACCATGGAGGCCGGCCGGGAGCCCCGTTCGAGCACTCGATCATCTCGCTCGGGCACACGCAGCGGCCCAACATCAGCGATCCGGCGGTGAACGTCGACGTGCTCTACGACTGCCCCGACTCGACCGCGGCCGAGGCGGCCGGCATGCCCTGCGCCACCTGGACCCCCTGGGGCGAATGGCGGTATCTCTCGAGCGCGCCCCGAAGCCGCCACCCCGGCGGTGTGCAGTCCCTGTGGGCCGACGGGCGGGTCACGTTTCTCCCCGACACGATCGACGAGATCGTGATGGGCTATCTGATCGCGATCGATGACGGACTGCGAATGGACGTGGCGGCGCGATGAGCCGTGTGCGCGGGTGAACCGCGAGGCCAGCGGTTCCCCTCGGGCCCGGATTCCGCAGGCTGCAAGCCTGCGGCCACGGGCCTTCCTGAGTCCCTGCGATCGTCTTGCCCCCCCCGCTCCAACCGTCTCGATCGGAGTATCTGGTATCATGCCTTTTCGACCCACCGGATCCGTCCCCGGCAGCCCCCGCCTGGTCGCTGCCCCCTCGGCGTGAAATACCTCCTCACCGCAATTCGCGATTTCGAACTCGGCTCCACCGGCAAGTGGTTCGTGCTTTCGGCGGTGATCGGAGTGGTGGCCGGCCTGGGCGGGATCGGGTTTCACGTGGTGGGCGAGTGCGTGAAACACTTCACGCTCGGCTCGTTCGTCCACATGGAGGCGGGTGAAGCGGCGGCCGAAGGTTCGCTCTTCGAGCCGGTCGAGGGTGAGTTTCATCCCTGGATGCTGCTCGCCGTGATGGCAGCCGGCGGCCTTGCCTCGGGCCTGCTCGTCTACACCTTCGCGCCCGAGGCCGAGGGCCACGGCACCGATGCCGCGATCGACGCCTTCCACAACAAGCGGGGCGAGATCCGGGGCCGGATTCCGATCATCAAGACGATCGCCTCCGCGATCACGCTCGGCACCGGTGGCTCCGCCGGCCGGGAAGGCCCGATCGCCCAGATCGGGGCCGGCTTCGGCTCCTTTCTCGGCGGCCTGCTCAGGCTCCCGGCCCGCGACCGGCGGATCATGCTCGCCGCCGGCATGGGCGCGGGCGTGGGGGCGATCTTCCGCGCACCCCTGGCCGGAGCCGTGTTCGCCGGCGAGATTCTCTACCGCGACGCCGACATCGAAAGCGACGCGATCGTTCCCGCGGCGATGGCCTCCGCGATCGCCTACTCGGTGTTCTGCCTCTGGCTGCCGCCC
>JBJOHE010000151.1:0-2619 GCA_046047895.1 Planctomycetota bacterium
TTACCGACGAGGAAGTTGAGATGGCTTGCCGGCAGCTGGGTGCCCTCGTAAGCGAACCGGGCAGGGATGTCGATCGGGATCACCTCGAGCCGGCGGCCGCGGGCATCCGTGAAGCCTTGCAGCCGTTCGAGATTGGCGGCGAGCGAGGCATGATTGGGGTCACCCCGGTCGGACTGTCGGGCCGCGACCACCCGGCCTGGTGCGACGAACCGCGCAAGCTGGTCGATGTGGCCGTCGGTGTCGTCACCGGCCAGGTCGCCTCCCACCCAGAGCACCCGTTCCGCTCCCAACCAGCGGCAGAGGGCCGCCTCCATGCCACTGCGATCGAGGCCGGGATTCCGCCGCTCGTCCACCACGCACCGTTCGTTGACGAGCAGTGTGGCTTCGCCGTCGGTCTCGATCGCGCCCCCCTCGAGCACGAGGCCAGGCTCGAAGGCTTCGAGGCCGAGCCGGTTTGCGATGGCCCGTGACACTCCGGCATCGGCATCCCAGGGAGGATACTTGCCGCCCCAGGCGTTCCAGTTCCAGGTGACGGCCACCCGCGTTCGCTGATCGCAGTCTGCATCGTCCTGCCGCACGAGAAACACCGGCCCGGTATCCCGCACCCAGGAGTCGTTGGTGGGGATCTCCTCAAAGGCAATGTTCGCCACGCCGGCGAGCATCGCCCGGGGCTCGGCCAGCACAGCCGCCGAGCCGATGATCCGCACCGGCTCATAGCGGGCGATCAGCCTTGCGATCGTTGCATAGACGGGCGGGATCTCCGCGAAGGGCCCGAGGAACGTGGCGCGGCGATGGGGCCAGGCGATCCAGGTGGCGGCATGCGGCTCCCACTCGGCCGGCAGCCGGTAGTCGCAACTGGCGAGCAGCGTCATTCAGCCACCCCACCGCTTCAGCAGATCGCCGTAGGCGTCGATCCGCCGGTCGCGAAAGAACGGCCACCGCGTTCGCGACCACTCGATGCGAGCGAGATCGCAGTCGACCACGGTGGTGACCGGCTCGTCGTGGGCTGCCTTGAACAGGCAGTCGCCGTTTGGCGCGTAGACCACGCTCGCCCCCCAGAACCGGAGCGACCCCTCGCGGCCGGTGCGGTTCACCGCCACCACGAACACGCCGTTGGCGATCGCATGGCTGCGGAGCATCGTGTCCCACGATTCGTACTGCTCGCGGTGGAGCGACTCCTCGCCGTCGAGCCAGCCGATCGCGGTGGGATAGAAGAGCGTCTGCGCGCCGGCCATGGCGGTGAGCCGCGCCGCCTCGGGATACCACTGGTCCCAGCAGACGAGTGGCCCGACGGCGAGCCGGCTGGTGGCCACGCTCATGAAGCCCGTGTCGCCGGGGGCGAAATAGAACTTCTCGTAGTAGTGGGGGTCGTCAGGGATGTGCATCTTGCGATACACGCCGGCCGTGGAGCCGTCGGCTTCGAAGATCACCGCCGTGTTGTGGAAGAGCCCGGCGGTCCGCCGCTCGAACACGCTGCCCACGAGCACCACGCCATGGGCCTTCGCCGCGGCTGCCAGCCGCGCGGTCAGTGGCCCGGGCACGACCTCAGCGTCCGCGAACTTCCCGTGATCCTCGGCCTGGCAGGGATACTCGCCGGCGAAGAGCTCCTGAAGGCAGACAACCTCGGCCCCCTTCTCCGCAGCCTCCGCGATTCCGGCGAGGGCCTGCACGATGTTGGCCTCGCGGTCGCCGGTGCAGGCCGACTGCACGAGGCCGATGCGGACGGTGGTGGAAGCGTGGCCTCCTGGCTGTGACATCGTGTTCATGCCCACCATCCTACCCTTGCCTACCTGGGCCTACCCCTGTGCACCGGAGAACTCTGCCCCGGCCGGCCCCGCGGGACGCGGATCACGGCAGGCCGGGCCCCATCTGGGCCGACCCACGCCATCAGCCAGAGGATCGGGCAGCCCGCAAGCGGGCTGCGATGTCGAGATCGATAGCGGAGCCGAGAGCATCGGCCACCGCCAGGCAGCGACCCCAATCGATCGTCGCTTTCCCGGCGGCGACGAGGCCGCGGATGTCCTGGTCATCCTGCGGCCGCCCCGCCAGGGCTTTCATGACGAGGAGATCTTCAAGAGTGGCGACAGGCACCGACGCGCCCCCCACATCCACCGCGGTGGCCCGGCGGACGGCATCCTGCTCGAAGCCCGACATGCCAATCGCCACATCGAGTCGAACCCCGGTCCTCCGGTGCCGCAGCGGAAGGATGAACGCCGTCGTCACCACCTGCTCCACATCGGCGAACAGCGGAGCGAAGGGCGCGTCCTCGAGCGTCTTCAGGAGTCGCAGAGCTGCATCGACGTCAGCCTGGATCACGAGATCAACATCGATCGTCATTCGCGGCTGCCCGCGAAACGACACCGCCAGGCCGCCGATCACAGCGAACGGGATCCCACGGGCCTCGAGCATCGAGGCTGCGTCAACGAGCGTCTGCTGAAGGGCTGAATCCACGCTGCACCTCGTCGAGTCGGTGGAAGGCCGCCACCTGCCCCCGCCGTTCTTCGAGCACGGCCTGCCACGCCCGGGCTTCTACCTCGTCCCAGTCGCCAGCCCGCTCCCGAACGTTACGCACGCCCGACAGCAAGCCGTCGACGATGGCGAGCCGTTCAAGAGGGGTCA
>JBJOHE010000152.1:0-11962 GCA_046047895.1 Planctomycetota bacterium
TCCGTGCCGGATGTCGTTCGTCGCCAGGACCGACGGCCGTGGGCGGCGAAGGCGAGGCATCCGACGGCCAAGACCATCAGCACCCGCGGTTCGGGGACGGAGACGCCCGTGACCTGGAAGAAGCCGTCCGCATCGTTGCTCAGCCTCAGGTTGTCGAGTTGGCCGGGACTGCTGGTGGCAGAGTAGGCGACGACGCCGACCGTGTTGAGGCTCGAGCCCATGATCGCATTGTCGAGAATCAGGTCGTGGATCGGCGTTTGATTGGCGAGCAGGTCGGCCTCGCCGAGGCCCACGTTCGGATTGACCCAGAGCCGCATCCGGTCGTCGGTGCCCGTCGCATCCATCTGGAGCAGCCCCACGATGAGGGCGGTCTCACCCGCGGTAAAGACGCCCGTCTGGCTGTTTGTGCCAGGACCGTAGACGTTGAAGCTGCTGCCGAGGGCAATCAAGCGGACGTTCTCCGCTCCATCGAAGCCCTTGACCGGGGCGTTGAGGTTGAGCCCCAGCCGCGCGTCGGCACTTGGTGCCATCAGCCACGACATCCAGATATCGCCCGTCAGGCCACCGGTGGATCGATTCTGCCGGCGAGTGGCGGTTGAGGTGCCCGTCACGGAGCGAGCCGCGGTGACGACCGGCTGGGTGAGGGCATAGCCCGTCGTCACCGGCGCGACCAAGTCGCCCACCGCATCGGTTGTCACAATAACGCTCGTGCCGCCCGTCGTTCCATCGGCGGGATCCTCACCCCATTTGATTTCCGCCGTGGTTTCAAAGCCCGCCGGCCAGCCCGTGCCGTAGTTGGTGTTGAGGATTCGCTCATTCGTTGGGAAGTCGTTGAAGGTCTCATACATCGTGGCGGCGTTAGCAACGCCAACCCCCAGGAGGCCTCCGAGGACAACACCACGCAGCATTCGTTGGATTGTGATCATTTGATCCCTCTAAAGGTTGAAAGAGGCCAGAGCGAGTCGCCAAACCGGGCAGATGGGTCGTCGCCCTGCCCCCGCTTAATAAGGTACGGACGCGGCCCGGTGGCCCTAGAGACAGATGCGGCAAAATCCTGCCCGATTCCGCCAGCGTTTAGCGTCGGAGGTGCCCGGTTTCTGAGCGATCCTGGTCCCCGTTGACCCGCGTGGCTGAGACGAAGAAGTCGATCCCCTCGCTGGCAGGCTCGAGCGGAATCCTGAACTCGAAGGGGTAGGCCGGGTCGATCATGGTGTGCCACTCGGAGCCGCCCCGCTCCCGCCAGTGGAGGCTCACCTCGCGGAGGACTCGGTCAGTGGCCTTGAGAAAGACGTAGGCCGACGTGTTATCGAGGCCGAAATCAAGTGCGTAGGCCTCGAGTCCACCGAAGTCCACCGCGGCGTGGCCGACGGCCCATGGCTTCCCTTCGGCTGCGAATCGGTGCTGAAAGACGGTCTCGATCCCAGCCTGATCGATGGCCAGGGCCGTGAGCCCATGAGGGCCCACCTCGAGGTTGAAGCCTCCATTCTCGAGTGCAATGCCGGCAGCGGGCTCGTTGTCTCGCCAGACACGGGCCAACCGGGAGCCCGCCAGATCCACCCGCTCGGGATCGATCTGCACCCGGGATCGCTGCGGGCGGTCGGTCTGGTTGGTGAAGGCGAGATAGAGCCTGTGGTCGCCCCGCGCAGCGATCCAGTTGAGTTCGGTCGTGCCCTCAATTTGCAGCAGGCCCCGCGGCATCCACAGCCAGGCATCATGGTCTCCGTAAAAACGGCCCGGTGCGGCCCCGTAGATTCGCGATTGGAGATAGGCGTAGCCCTCGGCGTATTCGGAGGGAAAGTCGATCTGGCCGCCGGAGCGGTCGTAGACATCCGAGACCAGGTAGTCGATCACCAGCGCGATGTGCGGCCAGATGTGGTTGTAATGAATCGAGGTCGTGGCATTGAGCTGGCGCTGAGGCCGCAGCGGAAAGTCGGCAGCGGCGAAGACCAGGGATCGGTCGGTGTTGATGTGGTACCCGGGGAAGTTCTGGTATCGGCCGATGAGCGCATTCCGGGCGATGTCTCGCAGCAGCGGTTGATCGGCGTCGGCCGCGATCCGCAGCATGAACGGAGCATGGTGGGCGTTGAGAATGCCGCGGTGCCCTTTGCAGGTGCCTGATCCTTCGGGAGTCAGCCCCATTTCTGAAAGCCGCCAGGCTTCGACCATGCCAGGAGTCACGGGAATGTCGTCGTAGCGATCGCCTTCGCGATAGCGGGGTGCCATGCCGCCCTGATCGACGGCGACCCTACCGTCGGGCACAGCCGGGCACATCCAGGTGAACATCGCGTAATCCCGGGCCGCTGCGACGGCGGCGTCGAGAAACCGGCGCTCTCGGGTTGTGTCGTAGAGTTCGTAGAGTTCCACCCACTGGGGGACCCACGACGGCCAGAAGAACATGCCCTCGGCATCGGGATCGTCGAAGTCGGCCTGCGGCCGGCCGGCCCGACGGGCCAGGTAGGCGTCGGCTTGCTCGATCGCCCGGTGCCGCCAGTGCTCGTCGCCGGTCGCTCGGTAGAGCGCCAGCGAGTTCTGCCACCGGTCGCCGCGGGTCGTGGCCGTCAGGTTGAAGATCCGGTCGCGGCCGTATTCCCGTTTTGCCAGGTCGAGGAGCGGCGCCGACCGGCCGCCCGAGATCGAGGCCAGCGCTGCCAGTTCCGAGAGCGGGCAGCAGGGCCCACCCAGGAGCCACGAGGGATTCTGAATCTGGATCTCCGGGCTGGTGGTGAACAGAAACTTCTCTCGCGACAGCATGTATTCGATCATCGGCAGGGCCCGGTCGGTGAATACCGCCGGGTCGTCGGTGACCAGCGCGACGCCGAGGGGGTGGAGTGACGAAACATTCTTGACGGCCCCGGGTACGTCGGTGCTGTAGCCGCAGCCGCGGAGATCGGCGTCGAAGCGGCTCCACTCGCTCATCCCGTATTCGATCATGTTGTCGAGCGTGGTGTTCAGTGACGCCGGGCCGTTGGCCCGGCGGTCGGAGAAGCCGTACAGCGTGCGGGCGAGCTGCTCAAAGGCCGCGTCGGCGGCTCCGGCCACCACCGCCAGACGGACCGCGAAGCGAAACGGCTCTCCCGCCGACATCCGCGACCCGGCGCCCCCGAGGACCGGGGCGAACAGCATCGCCTGAGCCTCACCGCCGGGCGTGCGAACGGCCACACCGAAGGGATTGTTCTGGCGGAAGGTCGGCAGCGGCATGAAGGGGAATTCGCCCGGATCGGCGACCACACCCGTCGTCACGCCGCTTCGAGTGACGAGAGCCGTCGGCAGGGGGCAACGGAAGGCCTGCGTCAGATACGACTGGTCGGGCAGCCGCTTCTCGTTCCAGATCAGCGGCTGCCAGATTTCGTCGGCCTCCTCGAGGGTGGCAGTCGGAGCCCCGACGTAGCCGATCGAATACCAGCCTTGTTGCCGCGGGGTGAAGGTGAAGCTAAGGACCGGTGGCGTCTCGTCGGTGGGTAGGGTGACTTCGGCTTCGAAGGTGAACGAGGCGGTGGGCTGGAACTGCCAGCGCACCCCACGGGTGCGAGTGTCGATCGGGACAGCGGCTTCGGCCTCGATCCAGGCGGCCGGACAGGCGCGGAACAGATCGGCCGTGCGGTCGGCCCCGAAAGCCCGGTCGAGGCTGGGATCTGACCCGTCTGGGACGTGCAGATCGGGGTCGGCCGGCGGCCGCTCGTCCTTGCCCCAGGTTGTGAGGTTGTAGTCGACTCCGCCGGGACTCCCGCCGCGGATCTGGAGCTTCGGATCGGTCTCGGAACGGAGCACGACGAATCGTGGTGCGAACACCGCGGTGGCCCCGTCGGCCGCGGTCACCTCCACGCAGCGGTCGTCGTGGAGTTCGAGGCGATAGACGTTCGCTTCGCCACTGACGGGCACGGGCCAAAGGAGAACCGCGAGCAGCATCCCAGCCGGCGAGACCGCGATCAGCCTGTGCAGCATGGAAGGCTCCGCAGGGGACGAGATTCCGCTCACGCGAAGGCCCGAATCCGAAAGACCGCGGCTGGGCAGCCTGACGGTGGGTGCCTCACTTCGAGCCGCAAGAGCCGGGTGGTCAGGCCACCCTCGCAGCGGACATCCCAGTGGCTCTGGTGGTTGTCGACCAGCTCAGCGATGACGGAGCCCGCCTCATCGACCAGCCGGGCAGACTTGATGCAGAATGGCATCGCGGGTTCGGGATGGTGCATCAGCACCGACTCCATCGGATGATCGAAATCGGTGTCGAAGCTGACGCGGATCTGGCGGATGGTCTGCGGCTGCTCCCACCTCAGCTCGGCCCAGGCCGCCGGGTCTTCCGGGTCGGCAACCCAGGCATTGGGCCGATCCTCGGGTCGATCGGGGCCGGCAATCAGGTTGCCCGGGCCGAAGACATCGAGCGGCGGCTCGATCGACAGGGCGAGGTTCTTTCCCCCGGGCCGCCGGCCCGGTAGCCAGAAAGGGAAGGTGTCGATCCCGCAGCCGGCCGGCGGCGCCTGGATCGCTGCCTTGCTCACAGCCCGATTTCCCTTCTGGGAGACCGCCAAGACGCCGGTGACCCGCTCGTCACTCACCGCCAGCGAGACCTGCGGATTCGCCGGGAAACAAACCAACAGGTACTGGTCCCGGTCAACACTCGCCTGGAAGTCGATGGAGATCTCCTGCATCTCCGACTCGTCTTCTCCCCGCGACTGATCTACCACAGCCTGGCGAGCCGACGCGGCCACCACGGCCACTCGGCCGTGCTCGGCGACGCCCCCGGACAGGGCGACCGGCGGGTGCACCGTGATCTCCCGGGTCGCCAGCAGCTCGTCGGGCGTGAAGCCGCCCGCGCGGGAAGAGCCGCGCAGCTCGACGGTGAGGCCGGTCAGCCCGTCGGCCTCTGCCCAAACCTGCAGCCTCGGCACGGCCCCCGCACGAACGGGCAGGAGCATTCCGCAGGCCTCGGTCAGCCGGAGCCTCCCTCCGCTGGGAGAGAATCCTCCGAGCCGCAGGCGGCTGCTGGTCGTCACTGCCGCCGTCCCCGCAAGATCATCTTCGTCGTCGAGCCTGATCTGAGGAATGTGCTGGCCCGTTCTGAGCAGCCGTCTCTGGAGCTCGCGAATCCGCCCCGTGGCGAGGAGATCCTTGGGCCAGCAGCCATCTCGCCGGCAGATGGCGGCCGCCATCCCGACCGCCTGGGCATTGTGGCCGCCGGTCGCCATCACTCGCGTCGAGCCGAATGCGACGTGGCTTGCACTGATGATTCGGCCGGCGAGGAACAGGTTGCGAATGTTGCGGCTGTAAAGGCAGCGGAAGGGAATCTGGTACACGCCTTTGGCATGCCACTGCGTGCAGGGCGATTCCGGCGAATAGACGCCCTCGGCCGGATGGAGGTCGATCGCCCAGCCTCCGTAGCTCACCGCGTCGTCGTGCCGCCGTTGCTCGACGATGTCCCGCTGGCTGAGCATGGCATCGCCCTCGAACCGTCGCGACTCCCGCTTGCCGGGTACCGTTCCCACCCACTCCAGCGTCAGGTTCTCCGCCTCCGGGAATCGCCCGGAATTCTTGATGTGATCCCAGACGCCGTACACGACCTTCCAGAGTTCCCACTTGATCGTCTCCGTCTCATGGACGGTGTCGAGCAATCCACCGAACTCGATCCACCAGAGCTGGCAGCCCTGGTCTTTGGCATTGAAGCTCCGCCAGCGGGGGATTCTCGTGATGTCGGCCAGGGCGAAGCTCGGCGGCGTGAACCGCACCGGCCGGCCGGTGTCCTTCGTGTAGAAGTAGATCGAATGGCCGAGGAGCTGATCGTGCGGCCGTTCCGGCGCCATGCCCTCGTCAAACTCGGCCCGCCCCTCCGCACCGATCCGAAAGGCCGCGCCGGCCATGAAGCCGACGACTCCGTCCCCCGACGCGTCGCAGAACAGCCTGGCCCGCACGTCGTAGAGGGTACTGTTCTGGCTGCAGAATCCCCGGACAGAGTCGATCGTCTCCGGGTCGGCCTTCGATACCTCGAAGATCGCGGTGTTGAGCAGCAGGGTGATGCCCGGCTCCTCGACCACCTTCTCCAGCAGGATCGTATCGAAGATCAGCGGATTGCCTTCCGGGTTTCGCCACGTGTTCTCGACGAGCAATTCGTCGATCACGCCCCCTTCTCGGGCCCAGCGGTTGTTGTTGCCCATGTGGCTGGTCGCCCCGAGCACCCAGAGCCGGACCTCGCTCGACGCATTCCCGCCGAGCACCGGTCGGTCTTGGATCAGCACCACCCGGAGCCCTTGCCTGGCCGCGGTGATCGCGCAGCAGACCCCAGCCAGCCCGCCACCAACGACCACAAGGTCGGCGTCCAGCTGTTCGGTGTTGAGGTCACGGCGATCGGTCGGGCCGGCGTGGATCACATGCCCTCCGGAATGAGCGGTGAGGAAACAGGCCGAGCCATCCCGAGGCGGCGGACCTTACGGTTGGCGGCGGCCGCGATCAGGAGAGCGAGAACGCCGAGCGCGAGCGCGAAGGACGAAATCGTGCCCCGGTCTTGGTCGTTGACCAGGAGCAACCCGGTCATCATCAGCCCGCAGGCACCGAGCCCTCCGGCGACGATGTAGGCCGGCCAGGGATCGAATGGCAGGGGTGCGGCAGCCCGCTGCCGGCTGCGATAAGCCGCGGCACCCGCCTCGACCCGCTCCCAGCCCGCCGCCGGCCCCCGCGCCACAGCTGCAAGCACGGCGAGCACGGCCGCCGGCAGCATCACGCCGATGAGAATCTCGGTCGATTCACCGGAGAGCCCCAGCCGGCCGGGGCCCAGATACTTCGCCACCAAACCGGCAACGATGCAGACGGCGGCGGTCACCCAGACCGCCCTCTGGTCGATCCTGCGATTGAAGAGCCCGAAGATCGTCGGTGCCAGGAGGGGCGCCACCATCAGGCTGGTAATCGTGATGATCACCCGCTCCGCTCCACCAAGCAGCGGCACGGCCAGCGCCAATCCCACGAGCACCACCCCCAGCACGAGGCTGAAGGCCCGGCCGACCCAGAGCAATTCGCGGCCCGTCGCCCCGCTGCGAAGCTTGGCGTAGAAATCCTCCGTCAGCACTCCGGCGAAGACGTTGAGTTGCGAGCTGACCATGCTCGCCGTCGCCGAGAACATGGCCGCCACCATCAGGCCCACCATGCCCGCCGGCAGCACATGGCGACAGGCGAGAATGTAGGCCTGCTCGGCGAGCGCGTTGACCTCGGCCGCCGTCGCCCCCGGTGGAATCGGATGGATTTCCCGCCAGGCCAGCGGCGGCAACAGCCAGAGGATCGGACTCACCAGGTAGAGCCCGCCGAAGAGCAGCCCGCTCTTTCTTGCATCCTGCTCGGTCGGCACGCAGATGTACCGCTGGGCGAAAGCCCACTCGGCCCCGACCATGAAGAAGTGGATCGCACACCAGCCCGCCAGGAAAAACCAGGTGTAGCTCCCGGCCGTGGGCAGGAAGAACCCATCCGGCGCCTTGGCGATGAACCCGCGGATTCCGCCGACCTCGCCGAGGATCAGGGGGATCATGAACAGCACCGACAGATTGAGCACGATGAACTGCAGCACATCGGTCATGAGCACCGCCCAGAGCCCGCCGACCATCGTGTAGATCACGACGACCCCGCCGAAGATCAGGATCGCCCAGCGGAGCGAGAGGTTGCCGGTGGCTGGATCCCTGAGCATGCTGCCTTCGTCGAGTGGCATCAGCGTGACGAGCAGAATCGCCAGCGAATAGAGGGCCACGCCGACGCCTGTCATTCGATAGATCATCATCGACCAAGCATAGAAGTGGAGCGCCGCCTTGCCGAACCGTTGCTCGATGAATTGCGCCGGAGTCGCGAGCCCCAGCCGCTTCCATTTGCCGGCGACGAACAGGCCGACCAAGATCGCGGCGATCCCGTACATCAGATTGATTGCCACGGCCACGAAGCCGAGCCGATAGGCGATCCCGCCCCAGACGACAAAGGTGCCGGCGGAGAACATCGTCATGAAGCCGCTCAGGCCGGAGGCCCACCATGGCGACCGCTCCCCCGCGGCGAACAGGTCGTTGGTATCCTTGACCCGCAGCGACAGGCCCAGGCCGACGGCGAAGATTCCGACCACGTAGCCGGCGAGCACGATGTAATCGGCCGTCACCATCGAATCATCCTATCGCTCGGGTGATCGCCCGGCGGTTCCGCGAGCCCCTCCGGAACGTCCCACCAGGCGACCGGCTGCACAGCCCCATCAATAGAAACCCACCCCCGGGCAGCGTCGATGGGTACTTGCGTTTCATTTCTTCGCGAATGCGGCACCAGGCGGAGCCTGAAACCACCGGAGCGAGCCGCGGGCGGGAGGCCGGCCGCGGACCATGCACGCGCACACCGGGCTCAGGGTACGCTACCTGCCATGGGCAAGGGTTTCGGAGACATCCCCAACGTCGCGGTGCTGGTCGAGACATCAACCGGCTGGGGCCGCCGCATGATCCGGGGAGTGGTCGACTATGCGCGGGATCACGGGCCCTGGCACCTTCGGGTCGAACCCCGCGGCCGCACCGAACATCTCAGCCTGCCTGCCGATTGGTCGGGCGATGGGATCATCGCCCGGATCAACACGCCCCGGATGTATCAGGCTCTGCGGCAGCGGCGGGTTCCGATCATCAACGTCTCGGCGATCGAGATCGAGGGCTGTGATTGTCCCCGGGTGACCAGCGACTATCCGGCCTGCGCCCGGCTGATGGCGGAGCATTTCTTCGAGCGGGGATTCCAGAACTTCGCCTATGTCGGCCCGCTGCAATATGCCTATGTTCGCCAACTCCTCGGGGCGGTGCAGGAGGCGCTCCAGGCGGCCAACAATCCGCGTCAGGTGGCAAGCTTCGACTACCGGGTTCAGAGCGTCACGAATCACGGCTGGGCGGTGCAAGATCGGCGGCTGACCCGCTGGCTGACGGAGCAGCCCAAGCCGCTCGCCGTGATCGGCTGGGCGACTGTGGCGGCGGCCCATGTGCTCGACGCCTGCCGCAATGCGGGCATCGCCGTGCCCGATGACGTGGCGGTGCTCGCGTCTGACGAAGACACGCTGATCAACAACGCGACCGTGCCGCCGATGTCGGGCCTATTGGTGGCGAGCCGGGAGATCGGCCGCCGCGCTGCGGCCATGCTCGACACCCTGATGGACGGGGGCCGACTGGAGCACGAGACCGAGCGGCTCGCCCCGATCGAGGTGGTGACCCGCGGCTCGACCGAAACCTTTGCGTTGGAAGATCAGGAACTCCTTCGTGCCATCCTGTTCATGAGGCGAAACGCCTACCGGCCTCTCACCGTGGACGAGGTGGCCGACGCCGTGCCCTTGGCCCGACGGTCGCTCGAGCGGAAATTCCGCGACCATTTCGGCCGGACTCCGCTCGAGGAGATCAGCCGCCTCCGGCTGGCGCGGGCCAAGCAGTTACTCGTCCAGACCGACAAGTCGATCGCCGAAGTGGCCGAGGCCTGCGGGTATCAAACCCCGGAATACCTCGCAACCCGCTTCCGCAAGGCGGAGGGGATCACGCCACTGAAATACCGAACCTCCGCCCGCGGCGGATAGCCGGCGTCTGCCCGCGATCCGGTGTTCCAGAATGCCAGACCTCCCCCAGCTGGCGAATTCGGCCGGCCCGCTCAACGGTTGCTGCGCCGCGGCGGCGACACTGCAGGGCTGATGCCGGCCGTGGCCGCCTCCCCCACGATCAGTCGGCAGCCGTCATCAGCGGGGCGGTCAGGTCCAGCCGCCGGCTACTGCCGGGCTGCCGCATCAGATCGTGGAGCAGGTCGATATGGTGTTCGTAGACGCCCCTTGGGTTCGTCTCATGCCGGATGCAGATCCAGGCTGCCTTGCCCACGATCTCCCCCATCATGCCGCAGGTCCGCATCACCCGAACTGGCCCAAGCGCCTCCCGCTCGACGCTGATGTCGCGGCCGGCCATGAACAGGTTGTTGATCGAGCGGCTGTAGAGGCACCGGTACGGCGCCCAATACGGACCCTCGTAGCGGTATTCGTCGCCCGTCGTGCAGACCGAGATGAAGGCTTCCTTCTCCAGCCCTTCGCTGAATTCGGGGTGGGGCTCGTGGATGTCGATGTGCCAGGTGTTGGGAAAGGCCGCGTCGGGAAACACGGTGCCCTCCTTGAAGTCGCGGACCGTGAGCACGACGTCGCCGAGCAGCCGCCGCGACTCCCGCTTGCCGGCGATGAAGGCCGACCAGCCAAGCCGGTGATTCGCGTACTGGCCGTCGGTGTTCTTGAGGGCGTCCCAGGCGCCGTACATCGCCCGGAGATTCCTGTCGCGGATCCGCTCCACGTCCCGGATCGGGTCGTCGTGAAAGCCGCTTTCCCAGAACCAGCCCCCCAGGCTCGCCAACCCCTTGCCTCCCCACTGTCCCTTGAGCGACGCCCGTCCGGGAAAAGGACGGTCGCTGAGGTCAATCGCCCACTCGAGCCTGGGAAACGGCGCGGCCACATCTCCTGCCTCGGTCTGAACAGTCAGGGCCTCCTTGTCTTTGCACTCGCAGTGAAGCACCTCCGTGCGATCCGCGAGATCGAGCACGTTCCAGAGGTTGCTCGCCCCCATCGAGCCCTCGCTCGACGTCTCGTAGTCGGCCCCGGCTAGGAAGCCCACGGTGCCGTCGCCCGTGCAGTCGGCGAAGAGCCGCCCGCAGACGAGCAGCCGCCGTGCCGAACGGGTGTGCTGAGCGACCACGGCCGTGATCGTCGTGCCGGCGGTCCGCACGGCGTTGACGCGATGCTCCAGGAGAAGCGTGATCCGTGGCTCGGCCCGCACGACGGCGAGCTTGCGATCGTCGGCGTAGATCTCGCCCCGCTTGGCATTGCCGTCGCCCGGCCGCTTCTTCGGACAGAGTTCCTCGACGATCTCGCCCACATGCGGAAACGGCACCTGGCAGGTGTGGCCTTCGGGCCAGACCCGCACCTCGCTGCTGCCGTTGCCGCCGAGGACCGGCCGATCCTGAACCAGGGCGACGCTGAGCCCGTTGCGGGCTGCCGAGAGGGCTGCAGCGGTGCCCGCCACGCCGCCTCCGACCACGACGAGGTCGTAGTGGCCGCCGTCCTCCGGCTGCTCCCCGAGTCCCAGGAGCTGCCGCCGCCACTCGCTCATTTCGGGATCGGCATTGGGCCGCGGAGGATTGGCCTCCCGCGAGAAGAGGATGGCGTCGCAGCGGCCCTCGAAGCCGGTCAGGTCGTGCAGGGCGAGGCGGGCTTCACGGCCAACAGTTACCGTTCCGCCGGGCTGCCAGTGCCAGTCGGCTCCAACCGTACCGAAGGTCTCAGCCAGAGGCTCGCCGTCGACGATCACCTGGAAGCGGCCCGGGGCCCCCGGAGCGTTCCACGCCGCCACCCAGTCGCGGGTTCGGACCCACACATGGTAGGTGCCCGCCTTCGGAAACCTCACGACCGTTGTGGCGTCGGTCACCGGCACCCCGAGCCCGTGGGCGAGGAGATATGGCGATCCCATCTGATCCATCGACTGCTGGTCGAGATCCCAGCCGCCCAGGTCGGCAAACTCCTCCGCCTCGACGAGCACGCTCTCGGCTGCCAACGACTGCGGCAGGGCCGCCAGGGCGACGACCAGACTGAGGATGGATGAGACATGGTGCATGACAGAACTCCCGGCGAGGATCCGGCCTTGAAATTCCGGTGATTCAGTTTCCCGCTCGGAGCGGAACCTGCCTACGGGTGCCGGCAACGACACGGCTCGGGGCGGCTTGACCGCCCGGCCAAAGGCCTCCGCCGCCGCCGGGCCGCCAGCGCCAGGCCGCCGATCCCGCCGGCGACGAGCAGCAGGCTCGCCGGCTCAGGCACCGCCGCCACGCTGCCGAAGCCGCTCGCCGAGGGAGCGGCCGGCAGGTAGTTGCCCTGGCCGTAGACCGCCGCCGTGTTGATGCCCACGAGGTCGAACACGTTCGTCACCCCGTCGTAGTTGAAGTCACCCTGGCTCCAGACGGCCGAACCGCCGGTGCC
>JBJOHE010000153.1:0-3805 GCA_046047895.1 Planctomycetota bacterium
ACCCAGTCGAGCCAGACATGCTGCAACTGCGGGATGTCACCCACGCCGTAGTGTTTCGCGAGCGAGCCGGCCCAGTCATCGCGGGCCAGGCCGTCGCGGACGAAGGCCACATACTTGTGGCGGCCGCCCCGCTCGATCAGATAGCGGGCCAAAGAGTATCCCTGGGAATAGAGCGGCAGCACGTCGGCCGGATACTCCCGCATCGCGAACATTTCGGGGAAGGCGATGCCCCGGCCGGTGGTCAGGAACTCGATCAGCATCCGATGCTGTCGGGCGCGTTCGACCGGATGCTCCACCGTCGTGCAGGCGCCCTCGTCGGCCCAGCGGGGCAGCGGCTGGCGGAAGTAGCTGGCAAACACGGTGTGGGTGATCTCGTGCGGCAGCACGGAATCGAGGATCCGTTCCTCGCTGCCCTGGATCGTCATCGTCCAGTTGAAGACCTCTCCTTTGTCGAACACGAAGCTCGTGGCGCCCCCAGCTCCGAGGTGAGGAGCCACCTGGGCCGTGATCGGGCAGGGACGGCTCCAGCGGGGCAGCGGGGCCCCAGTCCACTCGACCGCGAGCGTGTGCCGATACTGCTCGGCGGCATCGCCGATCTTCCGCGCCAGGTCGTCGGTCGGAGCTTCCACCACGAAGTTGGCGGTGCGATAGCCCGCGGCCAGGCAGAAGCCTCCAGACAGGCCGGCGACGGCCGCGAGCCCGCAGGCGAGTCGTGCCAGCCGGCGAAGCCAACGGGCTGCGGCGGTGCGAAGATTCGATCCACGGTCGAGTCGCGACAGCATGTCTCTGACGAGCCTCCTTGCGGTCTGACGGTGGCGACGGTCCGGCATCCTTGCCAGGCCGTTTCCGCGGGCGTTTCGGCAGTCATGCCGGCCTGAACCCGAGGCAGCCGTCGTCGAGCGGGGCGGAACGGTAGCGGCGCCGGAATCGGTGAACCAGAGCGGTTTGCGGCTTGCCTTGCCGCCCTCGTTTGCCAGCCTGCATTCGCCAGCTTTCCGCAATCACCGCCACAGCCGGCGTTGACCCGGGCCAGCGGGAGAAGGGTCAGCCTGGGGTCGGATCGGTCCCCGCTCGACGGCCGGGGCCAAAGGCGAGCCAGCCGCCGGCCGCCACCATGATCCAGCCCGGCAGCGCCGGCTCGAGCACCGCGAGCCAAGCCAGCCCGCAGGCCAGCCACCACCAGCGGGCCACGGTCCGGCCAACCCACGCCGACACCCGGCGGCCACTGGCCCACGCCGCCACCGCCACGCCCGTCAGCACCGCGGAGGCCAGGCCGCGGGTCGCGACGGTCTCGTCTCGCCCGCGGACCGGTCGGATTGTCACCCCGCCGACGCTGCCGGCCTCGAGCACGGTCTGGGTCGCTGGCACCGCGGCCGCCCGCTGCCAGGCCTCGTACCAGGCCCGTTCGCCGGCGGGGGCCTCGCCGTCTCGTCGGGCCGCCGCAAATGCTTCGAGCCAGGCCCGCTCGCGTGGGTCGGCGGCCGCGACCGCAGCCTGGAAGGCCTCGCCATACCATGCCCGGCTGCGAACCGCCCCGGCCTGAGCCGCCAGCGGATCGAGCGGCGTCGCCTGCTGGGCGAGCCTCAGCTCGTAGCCGACGGGCAGATCGAGCGACCAGACCACGTCGGCTGAAGGCAGCCCGACGATCTTTGGCGGCAGCAGTTGGATCGGCCTGCCATCGGCGAGCGGGCCGCTGACCGTGCCGGCGAACACCGCCACGAGGGTGCGAGGCCAGGTCACGTCATGGAGCCGAACCTCCCAGGTGGATTCCCCCCGCGGCAGGGCCGTGACCTCGCGGCCGTCCACCCGCACGTCGAACAGCCGCAGGCCCGGCGGCAATTCCATCAGGAGCGTGGGCTCGGCCGCCACGAGATCGAATCTCGCCAGCCCCCAGCCGCGGCCCCGGTGATCAAGCGCGAGGTGTACGTCGGTGAGCGCCACCCCCACATCGACGGCCACGGCCGGCGGGGCGGCGGAGGCTGTGGTCGCATCCACGGACGCCCCCGGCTCCGCGGAAAGTTGGTAGCTCGGCCCGGGCTCCTCGGCCGGAATCTCGAGCCAGGATTCCTCCGGTTCACCCACCGCCGGCATCCGCTCGGAAAGCTCGAGCGCGAGCCCCGGAGCCGCCCGCCACCGCAGGACGAGCGGCAAGCCGCCCGGCAGCTCCGCCCGCATGAGCGGCAGCCGCCCCGACAAGGGCGGTGGGCCGGGAATCCGGGCATCGATCCGCAGCTGAAACAAGCCCGTATCAGGACGCTGCACCACGACGGTCAGGCGGCCCGCAGCCGGTCGCGACCAGACGGCGTCGACCTCGACCGGCTCCTCGCCCTCGCCCGCTTCGCGGCGGCGGGTCACCACGAGCCGATCGACCACGGCCGCCTCCGGCAGCTCGACCGGAATCTGCACGAGCGGAAGCGCCACCGCTTCGAGTTCCACGTCGAGTTCCAGACCGATGCGGTCCGCGGTGGCGGTCACGGCCAGGGCCTGGCTGCCCCGCGGCAAAAGCAGCCGCCTCCGCACCGCAATCCGCGGCCGCCCGGCCTGCTCACCGACCGCTTCGGCCGCCCCCGCGACCACCTCGCTCCACCAGGTCGCCGCCGTCGCGGGGCCATCGTCGGTCCGGGGCCTCACCAGCGTCATGCCCAGCGGCACCTCGGCCGCCGCCTCGAGCCCCGGCTCGGGCCGAAGCCGGACCGTTCGCTGATCGGTGCCCACTCCCTCCAGCCACACGCCAGGCAGATCGAACAAACCGACGGGATCGATCAGCGGCATGCGAAACGACGCCGTGACGGTTCGCGAGCCTGGCTCCGGCTCCGGAAGATCGATCCGGTAGCGGCCTTCCCCGAGGGGCTCCACGGCCGTCCCACCAAGCACCGGTTCCAGGCCCGGATCGGCGCGGATGAGAAGCTGGCGGATGATCTCGTCGTCTCCACCGACGGTGAAACTGGCGTCGACCCGGCATTCCGCGGACCGCCAGGAGACGTCGTTCACGCTCTCTGCCGCTCGCGGCTGCGCCACGAGCCGATCAACGGCTCGGGTCGGCCGGACGATCCTGATCCGCGTGGCTCGCGGCACGTCGAATCCGCCGGCGATCCAGGGAGCAGCGTGCCAGCGGCCGGCGGAATCCGCCCGATCGCATTGCCAGCCGACTGCGTTCGCCGTTGGAACCGGCGGCCGAACGACCACCCGCGCGGCGGCGGCGGCGGGCAGGTGCATCACGGCCGATTCGATCGCCCCATCGACTGCGAACAGGGGCTCGAAGCCGAGGCTCAGTTCGGCCCGGCCGCCATCGACCGAGACAATCTGCACATGGTCGGGACGAAACTCGACCGCGAGCGGGCCGGTCGATGGCACTCCCACGCCAGGCAGCCATCGGCCGCCGGCCGCGGCTGGCAGGCGAAGCGACCCACCGCGATCGGCATCGATCACGAGGCGAAGCTGCCAGCGGTCGCGACCAGACTCGACCACCAACTCGGCTTCCATCACACGCAAGGCCGGCACCGCCGCCGCCGCCTCGGCGGCAGCAAGCCGGCGAAAGAGCGGCTCTGGCACGAGGGCCATCCCGCCTTCCGGCTCGTCGAGGATGATCACTCGCATCGGCCGTTGGTCTGACGATTCCTCCGCGCCGCAGGCAGCAGTCCCGAGGCAGGCCAGAACGATCCCGAGCCCGCTCGCCCCCTGCCGCCACCAGCCTGCCGCCGCCCTGCCCTGCGCGGCGGTCCATGCCGCCGCAGCCCAGATGCCACCGATGCCGCCCCACCAGACCGCCCGCGGGATGCCATCCCAGGGAACGGCCACCCAGAGG
>JBJOHE010000154.1:0-11238 GCA_046047895.1 Planctomycetota bacterium
TCCGACGCCCTCACGAGCAACCACGCCTACGCCTCGCTCATCCGGCCGCAGGTCGACGCGTCTGTCACCTTCCACCACAACCTCTATGCCAACAACGCCAGCCGCCAGCCGCGGCTCGGCAGTTACAACGCCGCCACCCTGACAATGGATTTCGTGAACAACGTGATCTCCAACTGGCGGGACCGTGCGGGCTACGCGGGGGGCAGCAGCGAGCCTGAGCAGGAATACGTCGATCTCAACTACGTCGGCAATATGCTCGTGGCCGGCCCCGGCACGGTTGGAAGCAGGACGACGGCGTTCTCGGTCGACCGCAATGTCGACGTGGCCGCCTACCAGAGCGGTAACGCGATCGATTCGGACGGCGGGCTCAATCCCGACGGCATGCCCAACGCTGCAAACACCGGCTGGGGGATGTTCGCGGTCAACAGTTCAGGCGGCGACCAGACGCTCGTGAAGCTCGCCGCGCCGGCCTTCCCCGCCACGACGGTGCCGCAGTCGGCCACGGCCGCCTACCGGCAAGTGGTCGAGTATGTCGGCAACTCCTGGTGGGCCCGCGATCCGATCGACACGAGAGTGATCGACGGGGTGGTGACCAACAGCGGCCCCACGGCGATCGGCCAGGCCGCCCCCAACCCGGCCGAACTCGCGGCGCTGCTGGCCACGCCCACGGTCGCCCGGCCGGCCGGCTACGACACCGACCGAGACGGCATGCCCAACGACTGGGAGATTCGCATGGGGCTCGACCCCTACGATCCGGCCGACGCCTGGTACGACTACGACGACGACAAGTATCTGAACGTGACGGAGTATCTCAACGAGGTCGGGGCCATCCCCGCCACGATCCCGCTGCGGTTCACCAATGCCAACGGCACGGGCCGGTACGAGGAGATCGGCAACTGGCAGACCGGCGTCTGGGAGCCCTCTCGGTTCGACGCCGCCGTGATCGATGCCGGCACGGTCACGGTCAACAGCATTGGGCAATACGCTCGCACACTGGCGGTGGCGGCGTCCGGCGGCGGCACAGCCCGGCTGGAACTCACGGCCGGCTGGCTGGAGGTCAACGAAGCCGTGACGGTCGGCTCCGGCGGCAGTTTCAGCCTGGCCGGTGGCGAACTCCTCGGAGCCCCGACGGTTTCAATCACCCCCGGAGGTCGCATCAGCCTTCCGAGCGCCGAACGCTCACTGCTTGACATCAGCGGGCTCTCGATCGCGGAGACCGCGGGCGGCGGGCGATTCGATCTGGGCGTTGGCGAGCTAACGGTCGCAGCCGGCGGCATCACGGCCGCCGCGCTCCGGGCCGACCTGATCGCAGGCCGCGATGGCGGTGGCTGGAACGGTGCAGCCGGCATCACGTCGACCGCGGCGGCGGCCGCCGGGGGCACCCGGGCCGTGGGCTACGTCATCGAGAGCGACGGCTCGGCTCGCATCTCCTTTGCCGCCCCGGGCGACGTCGATCTCACCGGCACGGTCGACGTCTTCGACCTCGTGGGCATCAACGGCGCGGGCACCTACGCCACGGGTCTGCCGTCGGCCTGGAGCCAGGGCGACTTCAACTACGACGGCGTGACAACGGTCTTCGACCTGGTGGCGATCGGCAGTTCGGGGGTGTACGGAAGAGGAAACTACTTCCCGGTGGCAAATCCCACGGCGGCGGCCGTACCCGAAGCGGGGCTCGCCGGCGTTCCGGCCGCCGCTGCCGCCTTCACGATCATGGACTTTATTCGCAGAAAACGGTGCTCCCGAATCCAGCGGCCGTTGGCGTAGGATTCTCACGGGGGGGTGAGGAACTCCGAGGGGGAAGCATGGTCCGTTCGCTAGTGGTACTCGTCACGGTCGGCGGCTTTGGCTGGTGCCTTGCCGACGAGATCACCACCTCCCGCATCGAACGGCTGCCGGAGGCCTCGCGGGCCACCTGGCAGGCGTACCTCGACCGCTCCCGGGCGGCGGAAGCGCGGAATCGCGATGCGCTCGCTGCCGAGGTCGCGGCCGCGAGTCTCGACGCTGCCGTCCGGCCGCCGAATGGAGGCGACTTCCACCCGCGGGAAGCCGCTGACGCAGCCTGGTATCGAAGCCCCGAGGCCGAAGCGCTCGTGGCCGCCGTGCTGTCCTACCAGAGCCCGTGCGGCGGCTGGTCGAAACACCTCGGCTACTCCAAGGGCCCACGGCAGCCGGGTATGCAGTGGACCTCGCAGAGCGAGCCGGGCAAGTCACCGCATTATCTCGCCACGATCGACAACGGGGCCACCACCAAGGAAATCCGCTTCCTCGCCGACGTCTGGGCGGCCACCGGACGGGAGGATTGCCAAGCCGCCGTCAATCGCGGGATCGACTATCTCCTCGAAGCCCAGTTTCCCTCGGGCGGCTGGCCCCAGGTCTACCCGTTGGAAGGGGGCTACCACGACCACATCACCTTCAACGACGATGCCATGACGAATGTCCTCGAACTGCTCCACGAGGTCGCCGACGAAAACCCGCTGTTTGCCTGCGTCGAGCCGGCCCGGCGGGCGCGGGCGGGAGCGGCCGTGTCGCGGGGGGTCGATTGCCTGGTGGCGTCCCAGATTCAGCAAGCCGGACGGCCGACGGGCTGGTGCGGGCAGCACGATCCGATTTCCCTCGCTCCTGCCCAGGGCCGGGCCTATGAGCCTCCCTCGCTCGGTGCCGTGGAGAGCTCCCACCTGCTGCGGTTCCTGATGGGGCTGCCGCGGCCCTCGGCCGATGTGGTCGCCTGCATCGAAGCCGGGCTCGCCTGGCTTGATGAAGCCCAGGTGACCGGCCTGGCCCGGGTGAAGCAGGACGGCCGCACGCTCTATGTCGAGCAGGCCGGCTCCAAGGAGGTCTATTGGGCCCGGTTCTACGACCTCGCCTCCGGGAAGCCGATCTACCCCGGCAAGGATGGGGTCGTTTACGACTCGTTCGTGGCCCTGGCCGCTGCGAACGACAAGCTCGGCTACGACTATCTCTCAACCCAGCCCGGCAGCATCCTCCGAAACGTCCAGAAAAAATGGCGGAAGCGGCTGACCGCAGCCCGATGATCCCTTTTTTCATCCCGACCTTTTCCTTCCCAGCATGGGAGCCCCTCCATGATCTCTACTCGCCCCAGGCATGGTTTTACGCTCGTGGAACTCCTCGTGGTGATCGCGATCATCGCCACCCTGATCGGTCTGCTGCTTCCGGCGGTGCAGAGCGCCCGCGAGGCGGCCCGCCGGATGCAGTGCAGCAACAACATCCGCCAGCTCGCCCTCGGCGTGGCCAACTATGAGTCGGCCAAGAAACGGTTTCCGCAGGGCCATGGTTACAACGAAGGCGTGACCCCGGTGCCCTCGGGCGGCGGCAGCTGGGGCCAGGCCAGCTTCGGCTGGGGCACGATGATCCTCCCCTTCGCCGAGCAGGGCACGATCTACTCCCAGCTCGAATCCATCTCGAACGGGGCGCTCAAGTTCCCCAATTACGACTGGGAGAAGACGACGGCTTCCGCCGTGATCTGCAGGCAGCCGATCCCGACCTACATGTGCCCCTCCGACATCATGGGGCCGATCAACGTCACGGCCAACCGGTCGTCGGGCAACACCAATCCCGCGGGCGGCAAGGACCACTACGCGAAGTCGAACTACCTCGGCGCGGCCGGATACAGCGGAGCCGACTCCGCGAGCCTCGGCAGCGGCACGATCACCTTCCGTCCCAACGATGCGGCCGACGGGGCTGCCAAGGTCTCCCGCCGCCGGGGCATCTTCGGCGGTGGATCGAGGACGAAGATCGGCGACATCGCCGACGGCACCTCCAAGACGCTGGCGATCATCGAGCGGGACGGCAGCAATGCCACCAAGGCCGACTACAAGGACGGCACCGGCTACGACGCCGGCTACTGGGCCGGCTCGATCCGGCTCGCCTGGCCGATGTGGCATCTGGCAAGCATCCGCGGAGACTCCCAAGGCTCGATCAACGGCCGGTACCGCTTCTGCGCGAGCAGCCTCCACCCCGGCGGTGGCATCAACGCCGGCTTCGCCGACGGCCATGTTCAGTGGATCAGCGAGTCGATCGATTCCACCACCTGGGAGACGCTCGGCAGCTATGCCGACGGCGGCGTGGACGACCAGGGATTCTCGGCGGGGGCGTTCTGATGATGCACGGACTTCTCCGGGTCGCTCTCATGGCAGGAGTGCTGCTCGCAGCCGGCTGCTCGTCGGGCATCCGGCTTGCCGATGTGGAGGGCACCGTGACCAAAGGGGGTGAGATTCAGCCCAAGCTCTGGGTGCAGTTTCGCCCGAAGGAAGGCGGCCGGCTGGCCGAGGGCCGCACGAACGAGGCCGGCCTCTACAGGCTCGACTATTCCCGTGGCCGGGAAGGGGCGCCGCTCGGCCTCCATCGCGTGCTGGTCTACTCCGGCGGCGACCTCAATTCCGAGGGCATGGAGATCTCGCCACGCAAGCGGATCTTCGAGGGCGAGTTCGAGGTGAAAAGCGGCTCCAACACGATCGACATCGCCCTGCCCTGAGCGTCGGCTCCCGCACCCGAATGGGGCCGGCCGTCAGCGTTCAAGGGTCGGGTTCCAGCCGTCGTCTCCTGCGAGCACGGCCGCGGGCGTCATGGCGGCCGCCGCTTCGGCAGTGAGCGGCGCGGCCCAAGGCACCCGGCCGGCCGCATCGCCGCCGGGCCCTCCGCTGGCGAAGTCGGCGTAGAAAATCGTGTCGTGGGCCTCGGGCTTGTTCCAGTCGTGCCAGCCTTCGGGCCTCACCACGTCCGACATGGTGGTCCGGAGAAACACCGTCTTCGCAAACTCCCGCCACGGCCGGCCGAGATAGGTCTTCACCTCCTCGGCCCCGGTGATGGTGCAGTCGGCGAACACGAAACCATGGGGGGTGCCGTCCGGGGTCGAGGCGGCGGTGATGTAGCCGTTCCCGAGACAGTGGATCTCGCAGCGGTCGAAGTAGGCGGTCGCGGCCCCGAAAATGAAATCGACATGCCCCTCGATCCGGCAGTCAACGAAATACTGTCGGCCGCGGTTGACAAGGATCGTGTCCTGCCAGCCCAGGAAGCGGCAGCCGCGAAAGACCACCCGGTCGCCATCCACCCGCAGGGCAAGGGCCTGGCCCACCGGGCCGGCGTCGTTGGCGATCGTGATGTTTCGCCATTCCATGCCGTCGCCGTCGAGCCAGAGCGTGGGCGTGCGGAAGGTGCCGATCGGTTTCTCATCGGGCCCGGGGAGATTCGCGTGGAGACCAAAGACGAGCATCGTCGCCGCGGCGTCCTCGCCGATGACGAGGATGTTGCCCCGCTCCCGCTGCACATGGACCCGTTCGCGGTAGGTGCCGGGCTTGACCAGGATCACCCAGCGGCGATCGTCGCGGCCGGTCCGCATCGGAGCCTTGCTGATCGCCTCCTGGATCGAGGTGAAATCACCGCTCCCGTCGGAGGCCACGATCGCATCGGCTGCGACGGGCTCGGTGGCGTCGGCAAGCGCCGGGGCGAGCCCGCCCAGAGCCGATCCCACCACGAACCAGCCGAGCCCGCGGGCCCAGCCGCTGCCGGTCATGATTCCCTTCGAGTGCCGCATGTCGGCTCCTTTCTGCCGCAGTTGCCCATCGACCATCATCGCGATCGCTTGGTAGCCTTTCGGCGTGGCCGGGCGGCCTCCCGCTTCGCAGCCCCACCGCTGATTGGCCCGCCCAGCATCCGCGCCCGCCGGGCGTCGCGACGAAAGGCCGCGGGAGTTTTGCCGCAGGCCTTCTTGAAGGCGACGAAGAACGTGTTGAGACTCTGATAGCCGCTCTTGCGGGCGACGACCTGCACCTTGGCGTCGGTGTCGGCGAGCATCCGGCAGGCGAGTTCCATCCGGGCGGCGCGGAGGTAACTTCCAGGCGTTCTGCCCAGATGCTCCAGGAAGGCCTGGTGGAGCCCGCGGCGAGACATGCAGGCGGCCTTCGCCAGGTCATCCACGCCGATGGCGGTGGGAATGTGGTCGGCGATGAACTGCATGACCTGCCGGATCCCGGGATGGACGACGGCCGTCAGCTCGGTGCTCCGCCGCGTGATGATTCGGGCGGGTGGAATCCGGAGCGGTTCCTTGGGCGGGGGACCGCCCGCCATCAGGTGATCGAGCACCGCGGCCCCCTGATAGCCGAGTTCCTCGTAGTTGGGGTCGATCGTGGTGATCGACCGGAGGTTTCCCTGGCCCACGAGCAGGTCGTCCTCCCAGCCGACGATCGCGACCTCGTCGGGGATCCGGATCTCGGCCGCCTCGCAGACTTCGAGCACTTCGAGAGCGTGAGTGCCGTTGGCCGTGAAAATGCCCACCGGTTTGGGGGCCGCCACAATCTCCCGCTCGAGCCAGGCCCGCCGCTGAGCCCAGAACGAGCGATCCCTGCGGGCGGCGGGCAGCCGGTGGCCTGCCAGCCAGCGGGCCTCATGCCCATCCCGCGTCAACTCCTCGCAGAAGGCCCGCCCTCGCGCCTCATACGTCCAGTTGTCGGCGAAGCTGTAGAACAGGAAGTGCCGCAGCCCTCGATCAATCAGATGCCGCGCGGCCATCCTGCCGGCCTGATCGTGGTCCAGAACGACCCGGGGGCGGGGATGCTTGCGGCGGAGACTGAAGTCGACCACCGGCAGCTTCTGGGCCAGCACGAACGATGCCAATTCATCCTCCCCGGCAAGCCAGGCGAGGATCCCGTCGCCCCGCCAGGTGTAGGGAATCACGAACTCATTGGTCACGCTCGCGCTCGAGAGGTGCCAATCGTGCTCGGCTGCGTAGGCACCGATCCCCTGCAGGAGCCGGTGGTCATACCAGCCCAGCGCGAGAAGCACGTTCTTGCTGCGTCTGGTTCTCCGCATGCGTCGCCTGTTCGTAAACGCCCGCAGGGGAAGCCAAGCCCCCGGCATCCCTCCATAGACACAATACAATACTTGATAGTAGGATTTGTGCACTCTTGGGTTACCGTGTCTCCCTGAGCCTTGCTGCCTCGCTCGCGTTATGGATCGCAAAGCTGTTTCGTTCCTGATCGTGGGCCTGCTGGCCGGCATGTTGCTCACGACCGGAGCCTTCGCCTGGCTGGCCGCCACAGAACAGAGCCAGGCTGCGGGGAGTGACCGGCTGGTGCTCAAGCTCGCCCACTCCCTGCCACCGGCGGCGCCAGTGCACGTGGCGATGGAACGGTTCGCGGAGCTGGTGGCCGCCAAGTCGGGCGGGACCGTGGAGGTGCAGATCTTTCCCAGTGGCCAGCTCGGGTCCGAGACCGAGACGCTCGAGCAGCTCCAGCGGGGGGCACTCGCGCTCGTGAAGACCTCGACCGCTGCCCTGGAAGGTTTTGTGCCGGCAATGGCGGTGTTCGGCGTGCCCTACGTGTTTCGCAGCGAAGACCACTTCTGGCGGGTGCTCGAGGGGCCGCTCGGAGAGGAGCTACTGGCGGCGGGCGAGTCGGCCGACATCCACGGCCTCTGCTACTACGATGCCGGCGCACGCAGCTTCTACACCGTGCCGCGAGGTGTGAACGCCCCGGCCGACTTGGCGGGGCTCAAGATCCGCACGCAGCGGAGTGCCACCTCGATGGAGATGATCGCCACCCTGGGCGGATCGGCGGCGGCGATTCCATTCGGCGAACTCTACACCGCGCTTCAGCAGGGCATGGTGGACGGGGCGGAGAACAATCCCCCGAGCGTCTACGACAGTCGCCACTGGGAGGTGGCCAAGCATTACGCGCTTGACGAGCACACCCGTGTGCCCGACATGCTCGTCTTCAGCCAGCCGGTCTGGCGGCGGCTTTCGCCTGAGGTCCAGGCCTGGATCACGGAGGCGGCCCGGGAGTCGGTGCCGTTTCAGCGGCAGATTTGGGCTGAGTATGTGGCCGAGTGCCTCACCAAGCTCGAGGCCGAAGGCGTGACGATCACCCGGCCCGACCAGGCGGCGTTCCAGGCGGCCGTGGGGCCGATGTACGAGGCACTCCGGGAGACGCCGCTCGGCCCGCTCGTAGAGCGGGTCCAGGCGGTCGAGTAATCATGCCTCCCCTGCTTCGACGGATTCGCGGCTGGCTGGTCGGCGGGCTCGAAGCCTTTTTGATTCTGGCCTTCGCGGCCCTCGTGCTCGACGTGCTCTGGGGCGTGTTCACCCGGTATGTGGTGGGCCACCAGGCAGCCTGGACGGAGGAGGCTGCCATCTACCTCATGATCTGGGTGTCGCTCCTGGGAGCGGCGCTCACCTACGAGGAGCATGGCCACCTGGGCGTCGATTACATCGTGGAGCGGCTCGACCCGGCCGCGCGACGGCTGGCCGCGATCTGCGTCGAGGCGGTCGTACTTCTGTTTGCCCTGGTGATTCTGGTCGGCGGCGGCTGGACGCTCGTGTTCGAGACGCTCGCCAAGGGCCAACTCAGCCCCACGCTGGGAGCCAAGGTGGGCTACCTCTACGCGGCCGCGCCGGTCAGCGGCGTGTTCTTCACGCTCTTCGCCCTCGAGCACCTCTGGAATCTGGTCGCGGCCGGCCGGCCGGCCGCGCAGCCCGACCCCGCGGCGATGCCGGAGTGATCAGCCGATGACGGAACAGACCCTGATCCTACTCGTCAGCTTCTTCGCGTTGCTTCTGCTCAACGTGCCGATCGCGATCTGCATCGCGGTGGCCACGCTGCTCACCGTCTTCTCGCTGGGCGACGTGCCCACCGCCTACATCGTGGCCCAGCGGATCTCGACCGGGATCGCCAGCTTCTCGCTCCTGGCGATCCCCTTCTTCATTCTCTCGGGTGTGTTGATGGGCGAGGGGGGCATGGCCCGCCGGCTCATGGACTTCGCGAACGCCCTCGTCGGCCGGTTCCACGGCGGCCTGGCCTACGTCAACACGCTCACCTGCATGTTTTTTGGCGCCGTCTCGGGCTCGGCCGCGGCGGCAGTCTCGTCCGTGGGCGGCTTCATGATTCCCGAGATGGAGCGGAAGGGCTACGGCCGGGATTTCAGCGTCGCGCTCACAACCACCTCGGCCACCACGGGCCTGCTGATCCCCCCCAGCAACATCATGATCGTCTACGCCGTCGTGGCCGGCGGGGTGAGCGTGGCCGACCTGTTCCTGGCGGGGGTCGTGCCGGGCGTGCTGATCGGCCTGCTGATCATGACGGCCTGTTTTCTGATGAACCGGGGGCAGCCGGTGGGCACGGGCGAGGCTGCCGACCTGGCCACGGTGCTCGCGGCCGGCCTGCGGGCCCTCCCCAGCCTGGCGCTGATCGTGATCGTGATGGGGGGCATCCTGGGAGGGGTGTTCTCGGCCACGGAAGCCTCGGCCGTGGCGGTGGCCTACGCGCTCGTACTGAGCGTATTCGTCTACCGGGAGGTGGGGATTCCGGACCTGCCGAGGATTCTGCTCCGATCGGCCAAGACGACGGCCGTCGTCATGATCCTGATCGGGGCCAGCCAGGCGATGAGCTGGGTCTTGGCCTACGAGCAGGTGCCCCAGCAGGTGAGCGAATCGCTGCTGGCCATCTCGTCCAACAAGTTCGTCATCCTGCTGATCGTCAATCTGCTCCTGCTCGTGGTGGGCACCTTCATGGACATGACCCCGGCCGTGCTCATCTTCACGCCGATTTTCCTCCCGGCCCTCGTGAGGCTCGGCATGGACCCGGTCCATGTGGGGATCGTGATGATCGCCAACCTCTGCATCGGGCTCTGCACACCGCCGGTGGGCACCTGCCTGTTCGTCGGCTGCAGCGTCGGGAAGACCTCGATCGCCCGCGTGGTGCGGCCCCTCTTGCCGCTGTTCACCGCCATGTTCCTCGGCCTGCTTCTGATCACCTACATTCCCTGGCTCTCCCTCTGGCTTCCCCATCTCACCCGCAGGTTCCTCGCCCAATGACCGCGATCAACGACTTCCTCCTCGCCAACGACCTGCGGATCGCCGCGAATCCCTGCGTCAGCCCCGATTTCTGCCTCGACTGGCCGGCCCTCGCCGCCGATCTCGCGGCCGGCCGAGGCATCACCACCTACCCCAAGAGCCGGTTCCAGACGGCCGATGGCACCTGGTGGCTGGCGGCCAACGCCCAGGGCGACCATGCCTGGCTGCTGGAGGGCGCGTCCGCACCGCTCGAGGGCCCGGCGACGACGCTGGCCGACGGCCGTCAGGCCTATCCCGCGAGCTGGCGGAATCTGCTTCTGCTGAAGAACCGGATCCAGGAGTTCGATCCCGCGGCGACGATCTTTCCCGGCACCGGCGGAAACCTCGGCCGCAGCACGATCGGCATGGGCGCCCGATTCACCACCCTCCACTGGCCCGGCGTCGACTGGGCCATGGCCAACCTGGGCCTCGGCGTGACGGCCAATCAAAACAGCATCCCCCGCGAACTGGTATTCGACGTGGATGTGATGCTGGCGGGCAAGCTCGACACGGTGCCGTTTCCCTTCATCGGCGCAGACGTGCCCGAGGGGCACCAGGGTCAGAGCGTCGAGGGCATGAGCCACGGCTGCGTGCTCACCAAGCTGAAGCACGGCTTCCACACCCGGCGAATTCCCTGGAGCTTCAACGCTGATCACCAGCCAATCGGCGGCAAGTTCGACGCCAGGGAAGACCAGCTCGTGGCCGGCTGTCTGCTCGCCTCCTACATCACCTTCGACCTGTCACCGGAGCTGGCCCAGACCGCCGTGCCCTCCTCTCCCGAGGCCCGGGCCGCCTTCGTGGCCACGGAGATCGCCGCTTCTCTGGTGGCCGCCGTCCAGGCCCGGGTGGCGGGCATCGGCCTGTCGCTCGAGCCCGACGCCTTTCACACGCTCCTCTGCCAGGTCTGGCCGGCGATGAAGAAGATGAAGGCCCGCGACGAGAAGTACCGGGCGGTCCGGGAACGGCACTTCACCACCCCGGCCGGCCGGGCCTATCTCAGGGAGCTTTCGATCGACGAGCTCCCGGGGCTCACCACTCCCGAAACAACCGCGATCATGCTCGCCCTGTGTGAGGCGCTGGAGATGCCGGTGAACTTTGTGGCTCCGGCCTTCGGTTTCCAGAAGAACATGCCCTACCCCGACGACATCGCCCTGCGGCAGCTGATCGAACGGCAGTGGCGGGTGTGCGAGCCGTTCGGCGTGAGCATCGGCTTCCACTCCGGCTCGGGCAAGTCGGCGGCGAATTACCGCGTCATGGGAGACGTCACGGGGGGCCACCTCGAGATCAAGACGAGCGGCCGATACACCTACGAGATGGGCCGCGCCCTGGCAGGCTCGGCCGACTCGGCCGACCAGGCCCTCTGGCGAGACTGGTATCGGTTCACCCTCGACCTGGCC